>JAWOCO010000390.1:0-6413 GCA_046483765.1 Alkalispirochaeta sp.
CCATGGGAATAACTGCGTACAGACTCGCTCAGGACACCCGAATGCCGGCAACGCGGGTCTCCCAAATTCTAAAAGGGAACCGACGAATCACAGCTGACACCGCGCTTAGGCTTTCAGCATATTTCGGCAACTCAGCGGAGTTCTGGATGGGAATTCAAGACGAGTATGAACTCCGAGACCAACAGGAACGACTGAAAGCGGATCTGGAAAAAATACCCCGAGCGCCGGTAGAGATGAAATAGTGCACGAATTCTCAATCACACGCCACCGCATCAGCCCCTGGAAACGCTTTTTCGGCTGAAGCTTCGACCGCATCGGGTGTATCATGAATCTTCAAGGAGCACTCATGAGCACCCACCCCACCACGATCACCACCCTCATCGAGAACCGTTCCGGCTCGCACCGGAGTCTCACCACGGAGCACGGCATTTCCTTTCTCATCGAGCACCACGGCCGGAGTGTGCTCTTCGACACCGGCCAGAGCGGCGCCATCGTAGACAACGCCGCCATCCTGCTTCGGGACCTCTCCAAGGTCGAACACGTGGTGTTGAGCCATGGCCACTACGATCATACCAATGGCCTTCCCCGCCTGCTGGAGCACTGGGATCGCGCCACAACGCCCCTGCCGTCACTTCACGTGCATCCGCGCTTCTTCGATCCCAAGTATGCCGTATCCGGTCCCTCCCTGACCTACATCGGCCCCTCCTGGAACCGGGAGTGGTGTGAGCGCAACGGTCTCTCGGTGGAGTTCGTCGATGACACCGGCGGTGAGCTCCTTCCCGGGGTGCACATCGTCACCGGTTTCGATCGCACCCACCCGCGGGAGGTCACCAATCCGCGCTTCGTGGTGGAACGCACCCCCGGGGCCACCCCGGAGATCGACGACTTCCGGGACGAGGTCTCGCTGGTCATAGAAACCGATTCCGGCTTAGTGGTGCTGGTAGGCTGCTCCCACCCGGGCATTATGAACATGCTCGACACGATCCGCGCGCGTTTCCCGCAACCGCTGTACGCCGTTCTCGGCGGCACCCACCTGGTGGAGGCCCACGGGGAACGCCTGGAGGAGGCGCTCCGCTATCTGCAGGATCCCGCCGCCGGCACCCTGGGCCTCTCCCACTGCACCGGCGACGAGGCGATGGCACTCTTGGAAACCCAAAACGGCCCGCGGTTCTACCGCAACGTCACCGGAAGCTCTCTGGTAGTGTGAGGGAGAGACGCTTCCTGCGGCTTATCGCCGCACGCCTACCCACCGATACTGATCAGGTGAGACGTGTGCTGAAGCGAGGCTCCATCGCAGAACCCTGCGGGTTCAACCTACGATTCCCGATTCCTCAATTGCTACCGGTGCTGCTGGTAATCGCCACTACGGCGGTGTCTGCCCAGACTCCCGCGCCGCCGGCGCCCTTCGACGGGGAGATCACGCTGGAGGTGTGGGCGATCGAGGACCAGATTATCCACCCGGAGGAACCCGCGGAGGAGCGGCTGCTGCGGGAGGCGCAGTATGTGCTTTCCGGCATGATTTACGGGTGGGATTTTGTCTACACCCCGGAGTATGCGGCGCGCGGGGTGGCGCGCTACTTTGAACTGGAGCCCCTGGGCGAGATCGCCTGGGGAGATCCGCGGCTGGTGTTGCGGGATCTGAGGGACTCGCGCAATCGGGACAGCTCGATTCACGGCCAGATCGACTTCGCTCTGTCTGAGTCGGATATGCAACGGCTGCGGGCGTGGCGGGCGATGGAGACGGAGCGGAGCGGGGGCATGGCGCGCTCCCCACTGCAGGAGGGATACCCCGCCAAGATCGAGGCGATTGAAGAGGCGATTCACCAGGCGATTCGGGATTACCTGCGGGGCACCACTTTTAACCGGCCGCGGGAGGTGGTGGGAAGCGTGGTTCTGGACCGACCGCCGCGAGTGCGTACGGTGAGCGGCAGTTACGAGGCGCAGGTGCGGGTGCTCATTCTTATCGACGAGGTAGTGGAGTATCAGGTGTTCTGATCGAGGCGGCCCGACCAGCCGCCTGCCTGGTGGGCGCCTGATGTCGAGGCAGGTCCTCGGTTACGGCTTCTCGGCCTCAGCCTCGGCGCGGGACCGCTCGCGGCGCATGCGGACGATACGCCATGGCTGGAGCAAGAGTAGCGCCGCCCGGCGTACCGGCCATTCCTCCAGGCGATCCAGGGCGCGGACAACCGGAATCAGGATGACAAATACCAGAATCGCGATGCGGAAGTAGGTGCGGTAGATGTCGATTCCGGTGAAGCCCAGCCGGTGCAACGACTCCAGGATGCCGCCACCCAGGACCGAGCCGATCAGGCCCGCCACGGCTCCCGAGGTTGCCCGGAGGATCATAGAGCTCCCCACCCGATCGGAGCCGTCGGCGATATCCAGGAAGTAGTGGTTACTGGCCGCCAGGATGCCGAACTTGCTGTAGCCCCCGATAAAGAACGCCAGCGCCGTGGGAATAACGGCAAAGGTGGCCGGGGCCAGCGCCCAGTACCCGGCGATCAGCGCCAGGCTGCTGACATACAGGATGAGTAGCGGCCGCGGCCCCACACGGTCGGCGACAATTCCGTTGACCAGGCTGGCCACGATCCCACCGGTCAGGGTGAAGAGAGTGAAACTGAGCGCCTGGTAGTCGGACAGGCCGTAGCCGTTCTTCAGGGTGATTACCGCAAAGGGAATCACCAGGGTAAAGGAGGCAAAGCTGGCGGCCCAGGCGAAGAGGAGCTTCCGCATCCGAGTGATGCGCCACACCCGGGAGAAGATCTCTCGCAGCGGCTTCTGCGCGGACATGCGCGGTACGTCGGACTCCGGTACCCGGGAGAGCAGAATTCCCACGTACATCCCCAACGCCGAAGCGAAGCCAATCACCACCTGAAACATCCACGTCTCCGGGGCGTACTGCAAGAGCAAGATGACTCCCACCAGCGTCAACATCTGCGTGGTGGTGGCGCGCACCCAGTTTCCCGAGAGGAACCGGCCCCGGTCGCCGCTGCGGGTGATCTCCCCGATGAGTGGTGAGTTTCCCACCAGACCGATCGCCCGAAACGCGGCAAAGCCGAATCCCCCCACGAGAATCACTCCCGTCCGCAGGTACTGCGGCACCTCCGGCGGCAGGAACGGTGCCACAATCATCACCGCGGCGGAGACGTTCCGCAAAAACCACCCCATCCCCCAGGTACGGGCGGCGCCGATCCGCGCGATAAGCCCCTTCCCCACGATCACCAAAGGCATGGTGAGGTGGATAAACGACACCAGCACCGCCACGGCGGAGTCGCTCACGCCGTTACGGATCGCATACAGGATCAGCATGCTGTCCATGAGCAGCGCCACGGAGATGCCGTTGAGCAGGGCAAACCGGCGCACCAGGCGCTGGCCGTGGTCGATATCGCCGGAGGAGAGTTGGTCGTGGGCCGGGGGCTGCGGGTCGGGAGGCTGAGGGCTCACCATAGCTCCTTACGCCTTGAGTAGGAGATCCCGCGCCGGTGAGAGCGGGGCGGTACTGTCCATTTGCAAGGGTGTCACCGAGACCACCCGGTCCACGGCGATCGCGTAAATGTCATCGTCGGCGGTGAGGCCCACCGGGTCCACGTCGACGTGGGTGGTGGCGGCGCGAATCGGGGTATCCGGCTGCGGATTCTCCAGGTGCGACATGAAGTAGTGCCGCTGGGAAAGGCGAGTAATGCGCTCCTCCGTGCCTTCCGGACAGGGGTCAGGAATGTCCAGTTTGAGCACGTCAAAGGGAACCTCCGCGGCGGGATGCGCGGTAGATCCGTCGGCGGGGACGCGTCCCTCCGGCGGATGGTACGCCCCGCGAAACGTGAGTTCCACCAGTCGCTCCGCCCAGCGTCGCGTCACGCGGGTAGCGTCGTTCCAGTCCAGCTCTCCGTAGGAGAAGTGGTGACCGATGTCCGTCTGTCGGGAGACTGCCAACGCCGGCACACCCTGCGCGGCGGCTTGAAACGCGGCCCCCAGGGTACCGGAGATCATGATGTTGTTACCCAGATTCTCTCCGTAGTTAATGCCGGAGACCACCAAGTCGGGGTAGCGATCGTGAAAGAAGACCGCCAGGGCGTGGCGCACCACCAGCGCCGGGGAGGCGTTGATGTGCCAGGCGTGAATCGGGCCGTGATCGCTGCCCTGATCAACGGCGGTGGGAAGTTCGATCGCATGAAAGTGATCGTTGCGGTCCCCCACCAAGCTTCTGCCGCGGGCGGTCTGCTGCTCGGTGGGAGCCGCCACCACCACGTGGCCCAGTTCGCGGACCGCCTCCACCGCGGCGATCAATCCAGGGGAGCCGATGCCATCGTCGTTGGTGACGAGAATAACCGGTTTTTGTGAGTCCCAATCGTGTGTGTTCATGTAGGGGTAGTATCGCAAATTTTGCCGAACGGCACTACTGCGGTGCTATGCCGCCCCCAGGAGATTATGCCCCGGGCCAGAGCAAGGACCCGCCATATTCTCATACCGCCACGTTAGTCGTATGGTGGGGGCGTGACAAAGCTATTCCAGCAACGATCGCAGCGGGCAGCGCCCAAGAGGCAGTCAGCGGCGCCGAGGCGGGGCGCTGCCCCACGGCGGAGTCCGGTGGCAATCGCCGGTATCGCCGGCATCGTCGTTTTGGCCCTTTTCGTGGTATCGCTCGGGTTCCTGTGGGGTATCGCGATGCCGGTGCGCGACCTCCCGGAACCCACCGGGCCATATACAGTGGGAACGGTCTCCTATGATCTCGTGGACAGTAGTCGGCCGGATCCCTACCGGTTGCCGGGGTCGTCCGCGCCGGAGTCACGGACAGTCCGGCTGCAGCTGTGGTACCCGGCGGCCCCCTCCTTCGCGGCGCGGGCTGAGGCCGGAACAACGGATAGAGCCGAAGATCCTGCGCCCTGGATGGCCGATGGCCCCAAGCACACCCGCGCCATCGTGCGGAGTCACGGCTTTCCCTTTTTCATTTGGGAGCACACCCGTTGGATGGACTCCAACAGCTATCGGGCCGTTCCTGCCGCAGGGCCCTCCAGCTACCCCGTGGCGATTATCGTGCACGGCTGGGAAGGCTACCGCGGCCTCCACGCGGATATCGCCGAAGAACTCGCCAGTCACGGATATCTGGTGGCCGCGGCAAACCACAGCTACGGAGCCGCGGCAACTCGACTGTCCGACGGCACCCTGCTGTACTCCCGAGACGATGTGCTGCCGGAGCGAGACAGCACCGACCATTTTGCCCGCTCCGCCACCGAGCTGGTGGAGACGTTCTCCCGGGACATCGGCACGATCCGGGAGCATCTGGCGGATATTGCCGGCGGTGGTGCGCACATCGGTTCTGCCCCGGCCGAGGAGGAGCGAGCGGTAGGGGCGGCGTTGGCTCAACTGGAGAGCCGAATCGATCTGGAGCAGCTGGTGCTGGTGGGCCACTCCACCGGCGGGGGCGCAGCGGTTCACCACACGCTGGAGGAGGCCGGCGGCGCGGGTCGGCGTACGCTGGAGGAGGCCGGCGGCGCAGCTCGCCACACGCAAGACCAGGGCACCGTCTCAGCGATAGTGGGGCTCGACGCCTGGGTGGAGCCGTTGGGCCACGCACGGCTGGCAGAGGCGGAGCTCACCGTGCCCACCCTTTTCCTACGCAGTGAGGAGTGGATCGGCGGCATAAACGACAGCTATCTAGTGCCCTTTGTGGAGCGGTTGCAGGCGGCGGGAGCGCCGGTGGAACTCCGCCAGATGGAAGGCATTACCCATGAACAATTCTCCACGCTCTACATGTACGCCCCGGCCACGCGGTGGATGGGACTCCTGGGAGATGCTGATCCCTGGGAGTTCGCCCGGGTGCAACGGACCACGATTCGGGAGTTCCTGATAGAGTCCGGTCGGTAGCGCGGCCATCGCTGAGCCGCCGCCACCGCTCAGCCTGCCGTGCCCCGCTTATCGCCGGTCGGCAATCTCCTGCGGCCAGACCACCGCAAACTCTTCAAAGATCACGGGAATCGAGTCGGAAAAGGGGAGATCGAGCTTTTCGTGTTCGGCGCGGAAGAATCGACGGTGACCTTCCAGCCAGTGCTCCACGCTCCGGTCACCCTCACCTTCCTGCCAGGCAAACGCCTCACTCACCGAGTCCAGCGGAGCTACATACACGGCGGTGGTACGGATAATGCAGCGCGCCACCTGCGATCCGTCGTATATCACGGAGTGACCACCGATGCGGGGCATCGGCTCGCCTTCCACGATAATGCCCTCCAGGCTGGAGGCGGTGGCGCGCTTGATGCCGGCCACCACTAACTCCGCCAGTTCGTCCTCCATCTCCTTCCCGGCTCCAAAGGCCCACGCCTCCGGTGTCTCGGGTAATTCCGACAGCCGGTGGCCGGGCCCGGCAATCGTGGCGAGATACGCCATCCACATCTTACGTGCTGAACTATTCATGATAACCC
>JAWOCO010000414.1:0-2580 GCA_046483765.1 Alkalispirochaeta sp.
CTTCTCTCCTGCGGAAAGGGAGTAGGCCACCCGGGGGTTGGCGGTCACCAGCGAGCGCAACCCATCCCGCACCGCCTCTTCAATGTCCGCGGGATCCGCCAGTGAGTATCCCCCGAAGACTCCCGAGAAGATCTCCAGCGGAATGCGCTCGACCCGTTCGCCGTGGGTCAGGACGATCTCCAACAGACCCCGCCGGGTATCTCCCGCCTCGGTGCGCCAGCGCACCGGCTCCACCCCAAACTCATCGGCGATCCGATCGATGGCGCCGTCCGTCTCCGGGGCCACGTACTCAAACTGCACCCTGCCGGAGGTATCGCGGTTAATCCGCTCGTGGATCGCGGCCATTTGCGTTTCCAGTTCGGGAAGCCCCTGGATCTGTAGCTCCTGCAGCGTCGGTGAGGCAAAGACCTGCATCGATACCGCCTCCGCCGTAGCTGACAGGGTGTCGACCTGGGTGATCGCCGAGCGCATCGCCGTGGTAAGGCGGTATTCCAGCCCGTCCGTGGAGGTGAGGCGATCGACGCGCTCCACCGCGTTGCCGTAGAGCACCACCGCCCCCATGTACACCGCCCGCGAGGCAAACTCATCGGAGGTGACCTCTTGAATTTCTACCTGCTGAAGCCCGTACTGCTGCGCCTCCCGCCGGCCCGCTTCCGTTGAAGTGTCCACCACTTCGTAGCTAAACAGCTGCGATTCGTCGGCATCGAACTCCCGGAGCAGGTCCAGCAGGTACTGACGAACGCCGTTGTACGGCGCCGGTACTTCACTGTTGTAGAACACCTTCACCCGCAGCGGATCCTCCACCCGGGCCAGCGTCTCGCGGCTCACCGGAGAGAGGCTGTAGGAGTCGTTCGCCGTCAAGTCCAGGCGCACATAGCTATTGGAGGCCACCAGGTTCAGCAGAACCAGCACCACCATGCCGAGAATGAGGTTGACCCGCGCAAATATGGCTTCATTATTCATCGTGCCGTGCTCCTCACCGAATCCGATCCAACCGGTATCGCGCCAACATGAGGAACGCCGCGGTCAACGTGACGAGATACACCACCGACCGCGAATCGATCACGCCCCGGGTGAATCCGGAGAAGTGGTACCCCAGGCTCAGATACTCCACCACGGAGACCGCCGCCGCCGGAATCAGCACCAGAAAGCCTTCCATCAGTGCCAGCCCCAGCGCCAGCACCAGGCCGAGAATCAGCGCCACCGTTTCGTTGCGCGCCACGGAGGAGGCAAACACCCCCACCGCGGAGTACACCGCCGTCAACAGCACCGCTCCCAGGTAGCCTCCCGCCACCGGTCCCATATCGAGCGGCCCAAAGGAGGATACCGTGCCCACGAAGATCACCGTGGGCAGCAGCACAAACAGCCCCGTCACCAGCACCGCGGCAAACTTGGCCACCACGATCTCCCCGTTACGAATCGGCAGGGTGGTGAGCACCTCCCAAGTGCCGCGGCGGCGCTCCTCCGCCACCACTCGCATCGCCAGCGCCGGCATGAGCAGCGCCAGGAGCAACGGCAACAGCCCAAAGAACTGCCGCATCTCCGCCCGATCAAACAGAAAGAACACGGAGAAAAAGAGCGTCGCCGTCACCGCCAGAAACACCACCCCCACCACGTAGGCCACCGGGGTCTGAAAGAAGGAGGAGAGTTCCCGGCGGAAGAGCGCCCAGGTGCCCCGCAGCCGCCGATGGAGGGAGTGCCGCGCCGGGCCGGAGCCCTGGCCTGCGTGGGATGGTTCGCCGCCCGCGCCCAACGGCGGGTTGGATCGTTCGCCGCCCCCGCTCACCGGCGGGTTGGTCCGTTCGCCGCCCGCGCTCACCGGCCGTGTGTCACTGCTGCTCATCGTCGGCCCCCTCCTGCGTCGTGAGTTCGTGAAAGATGTCTTCCATGGATGTCCGCTCCCGGGTCATTTCGTAGATCGAAAAGCGTCCCGACTCCGCCGCCAGCCGGAAGATCCGCGGCCGCAGGTCCTCGTCGGTGTCGCCGGTGACCACCACCGATACCAGCTCGGTGGTGGAATCGCGGCCGTCCGCCACAACCTCCCGGACACCGGGGAGATCGCCAAGCGCTGCTATCAGGTCGGCGGAGGTCGTGTCTCCCGCGAGGAGCTGGATCTTCTGTACCGACGGCGCAAAGGCGTCGATCGCACCATCGTAGCGAATCGTGCCCTGGTGGATGACCACCACCCGCCGACAGAGCGCCTCCACCTCCTGCATGATGTGGGTAGAGAGAATGACCGTCTTGGTCTCGGCGATGCGCCGGATCAGGTTACGTACCTCGATGATCTGGTTGGGATCGAGCCCGCTGGTGGGCTCATCCAGCACCAACAGTTCCGGGTCATGGAGCAGCGTGTGCGCCAGACCCACGCGCTGGCGGTAGCCCTTGGAGAGCTCCCGGATCGGTTTATGGGCGTGGGAGCCGAGGCCCACCTCGCGGATCACCTCCGGCACGCGCACCGCCCCGTTCAGTCCGTGGAGGCGCGCCTCGTACATCAGGTAGTCCCACGCCAGCATATCGCCGTATCCGGGAGCCGACTCCGGCAGATACCCGATGCGCCGCTTAAGCTCTACGGAGTTCGGC
>JAWOCO010000007.1:0-9260 GCA_046483765.1 Alkalispirochaeta sp.
TGCTACTTCACAGGCTACGCCGGGAGGCCCGCAGACGCAAGAGCCTGCACTGCGAGCGCGGAGGGTCTCGCATGTCGGGCGGTCCAGCTCTCCCGCTTCACTCCGCTGATCTCGTCGAGGAAAACCCCTGAATCTCCGTGATCCTGGCAAGTCCCTCGTGACTCAGAGTTTTCCATGCGGCGACACAGGTGGGGTCGAAATGGCGCCCCGCTTCGTCCTCGATCAGCTGATGCGCGCGATCGTGACTCCATGCATCACGGTACGAACGGCTAGAAGTTACCGCGTCGAAGACATCCGCCACAGCCAAGACTCGGGCGAGGAAGGGAATCTGACGACCAGCGAGACGATCAGGATACCCAGAGCCATCCCACCGCTCGTGGTGACTACGAATCACCTCCATTTCTGCCTGCATTAGACCCAGGTGGCGACACATCTGGTACCCGGTGACGGGATGCTCCTGAATAATCGCGCGCTCTTCGTCGGTAAGCGGTCCGGATTTGTTGAGAATGGCGTCGGGGACGTGAACCTTGCCGACATCGTGTATGACGCCTCCCTGCGCCAGGGCGCGCAACTGCTCTGGTGGCAGCCTGAGCGCTTCGCCGAGCCTCACCGCGAGAAGCGCTACCCGAACGTTGTGACCGGCCGTGTAAGAATCTCGGGCCTCGGTCGCAAGAACCAGTGCTCGCACACTGGGCACGATTCCCCGCTCCAGTAGCTCTCGGGCGTCACGAACGAAGAGACTCCTCACCGCTTCAGCAACCGATCCGTTGTCCGAGTACTGGCGGACCAGACCCACGATGAGCCCTACCATCGCTGCCAGCAGCAGAAAATGATAGATCCACCAGCTAATATTCCAGACCGTGCCGGTAGATACGATCACCTGGGTGGCCACCACGAATCCTACCGCATAGGTGATCGCCCGCTGCAGCGGAAAGCGGGAGTACCTCCATGAACGCCAGTAGCGGACCCCGGCGGCAAGTAGAAGGATAATTGTACCTAAAGCCGTAACATATCTGAGTGGGGCACGATCTACCGGAATCCAGGCAACCAACCCCGGATTGAGCATTCCTGCGATGACGACCGCCGAGAGCAACACCGTCCATAGTGTGAGCAGCAGTGCCGGCCGCCCGGCAAGGGCGGGCACGAGACGCCGGTCGGCGGGCAGCGTTGAGATGAGGAGCCATACCGATAAGACGGTGATGCTCAGCTGGGCGGCGACACCGGCCAGCCGAAACTGATGTTCTTCCAGTATAAGCCCAGGAGTCGATAGTCCATGGAGCGCGAAAATGAGCGCCAAAGATGTAAAGGCAATCGACAGACTCACCACCTGGACGTTACGGACGCGGACACCGGCGATTCCCACAGCCACCGAGAGTCCCGCCGCAAGCAGCGCGGCGGCGGAGGTTATGTAAAAGTGAGAAACGGGGGCCGATATGACCGAGTCCATCTCAGGTCTGAGCAGAAGCAGGCTGTAGAGCACCAGCGGCGCCACGGCGGCGAGAATCGGTCCGATCAGGGATTGTCGACTGTCTGTGCTCATTACTACAGGATAGAGGCGCGGCCAGTGACGGGGCAAGTGATTACCGGACCGGGTAACGGGGGTGACTCACGCCCGGTAGATACTCTACCCTCGGCCAATGGTAGATCTGCAGTATATCGCCGCATCTGACATCTGGCTGACTCGCATCACGGGAGACACATCGCTCCGTCAGATCCGGCGAACGGTGCTCGAGCTGCAGCGGCAGAGCGATCCCACCCGCAACATCTACCAGCTCGTCGTCTTGAGACAGGGGCGGTTTACGTTCTCCGCGATTCAGGTGGAGCGGGTGAATGAACTGATCTCCCGCGGACTTGCCGCAACCGACTGGTACTCTCAGGCATACGTAGCGTTGCACCCCGGCACCGATCCCTTGGCGCTGGGATACGCCAGGGTGTACCGCCGTCTGGTGAAGGCGCCGGGCTACCATGTGAAGGTCTTTACCTCCGGCGCGGAAGCCGTGCGGTGGCTGCGCGTCTTTCAGTCGTAGCTCTGGCGTGTCCGTGGTTTGTGGTGTCTGGCTGGCCACGGCTCACAGCTTCATGGTACAAGTCCCATGCAATGACGCTCTACCTTATCCGTCACGGACAATCCGCGGAAAACGTGCGCAGTTCCACCAGCGATGATTCCCCCCTCACCGAGTTGGGCCTCCTGCAGGCGCGGCAAACTGCCGCCTGGCTGGCGGATGAAGACAGCCTTCACGGGGTAACACCGGCCGGTTCTGCGGTGCCCGCCACCGTCTACACCAGCCCCGCCCGCCGAACGATAGAGACGGCGCGGGAGATCGCCTCCGCCTGTGGGGCGTCACTCACAGCCGATCCTGATGTGTGTGAGTACGGCATGCTGTACGGAGACTCCGGTCTCACCGGCGAAGAGATGCGCGAACTGGTACCGGAGCTCATTCTCCCGGAGAGCATTCCCCCGCATTCAGGGTGGGCCGCCGAGTATGCGGGCGAGGAGAAAGCACGGATGGTTGACCGCGTGGAGCGCACGATTACGCGGATCTCCCGGGAGCATCCCCCCGGCAGCCCTTCAATCGCGATCGTGTCTCACGCCCACTTCAGCGGCTTCTTTCTGGGACGTCTGTTGAACATCCCGCTGGAGTCCCTCTCCCGGAGCCGGATACGTCTGTTCAACTGCGGAGTTGCGGCGATCGAATTTACCCCGGAGTACCGGGTGATGTACTTCTCAAACTTCACCGGACATCTCACCGGCAACGTGAGCTTCTAACTCCAACACGGCGATTTCCTCGTCCACCAGTCGCCGCGCATCGGCGTCCAGGCAGATCGTCACCGGCGGGCGGCGGGCGGCCTCGGAGCGCCCCGCCTCATCGCCCAGAACCACCGGCCACGTCTTGCCCCGGCCGATACCATGACCGGTGTCCACCACCAGGGGGCGCTGCTCCACGGTAAACGCATCAGGGTGTCGCAGATAGGAGATCGTGGTGGAATCGTGCACATAGATACCGCTGCTCCCCACGTGTTTCTCGTAAAAGGCGTGGTAGAACGGTACGATCTGGGCCAGATGCCGGCCCACCGGCGTGTCGATCCGATAGATCCGCTGCAGATCATCGGGACTCATCGTGATGCGATGCGTCACGTCCAGCCCGCAGATCGTCACCGGCCAGTCCGCGGACAGAACGATATCCGCGGCCTCCGGATCGTTCAGTATATTGGCCTCCGCCGTGGCGGAGGCGTTGCCGGGCACGTGCACGTTGCCCCCCATGGCAACGACTCCCCGAACCTCCCGGACGATCTCCGGACGCTCCAAAAGCACCAGCGCCAGGTTGGTAAGCGGCCCCAGCGTCACCAGCGTCACCTCCCCGGGGCGGGCTGCTACCGTATCAATAATGAACTGTGTAGCCCGTTTCGCAGACTCCCGGTTCACCGGAGGATTCAGGGGAGCACCACCTTGTCCGTTTGCCCCATGCACAAACTCCACCGCCCCACGGTAGTCGTGTGCCAGGGGCCGCGCGGCACCGCGGGCGACGGGAATGTCCGGACGGTGGGCGATCTCCAACAGCCGCAGAGCGTTTTCGGTGGCCCGATCGGTGGCAACGTTGCCAAATACCGTGGTCAGACCGAGCACCTCAATCTCGGGAGCCGCTAAGGCGTAGAACACCGCCATGGCGTCGTCGATTCCGGGATCCGTATCGATAATAACCGTGTGATGCGCCATAGTGCTCCTCCGTAGTGGTGAGTTGGTTAGCGGGTTCGACTCATGAGCCGCTGGCATGCTTTCACAAACCCCTCGGGATCAGCGGGACTGAGAATATACTCCCGCTCGCCGCTGCGGGTGAGTAGGACAAACTTCTCCCGGCTCTGCGGTACCGGCCCCCGGAGCGGGACGGAGATTGAGCAGAACCCGATCAATCGCCCCAGGGCCACCTGTCGACTTCCACCACCCGCCGGGCCGTCACCGCTTCGATACCGCTGTACACGCTCGCGCACCGCCGGCCATCCAATGGCCACGGCCTTTTCGATGGAGTCACCGGCAAGTACGTAGGTCCTGAGCGTCCTGCGGACGGTCAGCGACCCGTCGCTAACCTCGTAGTACCACCCGAGTTTTCCCTGATCCACGGTGAACACCAGAAGCATCACACCGGAGGCGACGAGGAGCAGAACCCCCGCCTGAAAGCCGGCAAGCATAAACGCCAGCACGGAAAAAACGGTAAACGCGGCGGCAAGAATGAGAATCGTCTGCCCCCGTTTCGGGTTTCTGCGAACTTCGAATCGCATAGGGACTCCCATTTATGCGTTGGGAAGCGGTTCCATACCGGTTCCGGAGGCGTCGGTAGTCTGCGAGCCCGGGGCAGCGGGACTCGTCGCGCCCGTTGTAGCCGATCGCATCGCCTGGGACAGCCGCTCCACGAAGGGTGCCGAGAACTCGCAATCCAAGGTAATCAGGACACACTGCGGCACTTCCGCGGAGTCCTCCACGGCGGCGATCTTACCCTTGACGAAAAGCTGTTCGTCACCGTCACCGAACACCACTTCCACCACCGCATCTGTTTCCGGCGGACCCTGGGGAAGATCCGCAAAGAACCGCGCCCGGTGGGGTGCGATCGTAATGATGCGAGCCGCCGCGGCGATCGTCTCCCCGCCCCGCTCAATCCGTCCGTAGCGGTAGGGCCACGCGGGGAATAGATCTACCAGCGAGCGCGGTGTTTCTTCCGCCACGGCGCGGTCGTAGATCGCCCGGGCCTGGTCCAGCTCCTCAAACAGCGTAACGAGAATCTCCGCCAGATCGTTGGGTACCGTCATCAGATCGAGATCGATGAGACATACGGAGGTCTCCGGGTTGGGCTGTCGCAGATCCTGCAGCTTCACCTTGGCAAACATCGAGACCTCTCGCCCAAAGAGGGCGTTATCCACGGTGAGATGCAGGTTGTGAGAGGAGCCACGGTACTCGCCAAAGAACTCGATCTCCTTGGAATCGAGCACCGAAATCACCCGGCACTTCTTTAGCGAGAGATCATAGGGAATACAGTTCAGGAAATATCCGTCGATCTTGAGGTGGGTACGGTTTCTAATCAGGCCGATGCGCTTCATGAGCGCCCGGTCGAGGCGCAGCACACGATCTGCGTATTCGGTCTGTTTCTGGTGGAGACGGCGACGGTCCATAGCAGGAGTATACCCCAAGTGCCGGTCGCACAGAAGGGGAAAGCGACCCCGCTCGCCGCGGCCAACGCCGCCTCTGGCATACTGGGCATTCCTTTTGATAGGATTTCCAAAAGGAGATACCCGTGAAAACCTATGACATGCACCCGGTCACAAGCCAGGAGCGAATCGCGGTAATCGATGTGCTTCGAGGCGTGGCGATCTTTGGCATCTTAATGGTGAACGTGCTGTACTTCTTCAACCCGTGGTACGCACCGATGACCACCGCCGACTCCACCACCGGAGAGCACGTGGTGAAGTTCATCACCAACACGTTTTTCGTCTCCAAGTTCTACACGCTCTTTTCGTTTCTCTTCGGTTTGGGCATGGCGATACAAATGGGACGGGCCCAAGCCAAGGAAGCTCCCTTTCTGCCGCTGTATCTCCGGCGGCTGCTGGTGCTGGCGATCTTCGGTGTGGTGCATGGCGTATTCCTGTGGACGGGAGATATCCTGCTGATGTATGCAGTCATCGGATTTCTCACGGTAATTCTCTTTCGCAACCGCTCGCCCAAGACGCTTCTCGTGTGGGCACTGGTGTTTCTGGCTCTGCCGGTTCTCTTCATCGCCCTTTCCGCAGGACTCGTGGAGCTTGCCCGGGCGGCGCCTCCCGAGACGGGGGCGTTCGAACAAGTTCAAGAGGCCTTCGCCGCGGCACAGGAGGAGATTCGTCAGGAGGTCGCCGCCGCCACCGAGGCGTACCGGCACGGCTCCTGGTGGACCGTTACCCGCTACCGCGCGTCGGAGTTCTTCAGCCTGGTCTCCTCCACGATGCTCTTTATGGCGCCCACCGTGCTGGGCATGTTTCTGCTGGGTCTGCGCGCTGGTAAGAAGGGGTGGTTCACGAACATTTCGGCCAACCACGCACTGTTCCGGCGCCTCCTGGCGTGGGCGCTTCCTATCGGACTGGTGTTGAATCTCTTCGTCGGGGCCACCGGCTTCGAGCAGAACAAGCTCGGCATCGATATCTTCACTCTGCTGGAGCTGGCCCAGGTCACGGCTCTGGCCGTGGGGAGCGTGTTGCTCTCGCTCTCCTACATCGCGGGAATCGTGCTGCTCAGTAGAACGGCCACCGGGGCGCGCCTCCTGACTCCCCTGGCGCCGGTGGGCCGGATGGCGCTCACCAACTACATTGCCCATTCGGTGGTCATGAGTACCCTGGCCTACGGCTACGGCGTCGGTATGTTTAGCACCACCAGCCTGGTCACCGGGTTTCTCCTGGCGATTGCCCTGTATGCGGTGCAGATTCCTGTAAGCGCCTGGTGGCTGCGGCGCCACCGCTACGGCCCGCTGGAGTGGCTCTGGCGACGACTTACCTACGGTACGGTGTAAGTGGTATAGTTCCCGCCGGAGTACACAACAGCACGTATGCATTTACCACCTCGCTTTCCATTCTCTCCCTCAGCTACGCCGTTTTTCTATGGCTGGATTATCTTGGCTATGGGCACCCTGGGGGTACTCATGAGCGCCCCGGGCCAGACGGTCGGGGTGTCACCGTTTACCGATTTTCTCATCGAAGACCTGAATATACGGCGCACCAATCTCAGCCTGGCGTACCTCATCGGTACGCTCACCAGCTCCTTAACGCTGTCTCGGGCGGGTCGCGCCTACGACGTACATGGCGCGCGACTGGTGGGGACTGTAGTGACGATCGCCCTGGGACTGGTGTTGGTGATGCTGTCGCTGGTACCCGAGGCGGTGGCGCTGTTCGGACAACTCATCCCGCTGCTGCCGGCGGTACCGGTGGCGTTTGTAATTCTCTCGGTGGGGTTTTTTCTGCTGCGTTTCTTCGGACAGGGTGTCCTGTCCTTGGTAGCGCGGAATATGGTGCTCAAGTGGTTTGAACAGCGCCGGGGACTGGCAAACGCCCTGGTGGGCGTAGCCACCACGGTGGGGTTTTCATCCTCTCCGGTGATCTTCAACGCGATGATCGGGAGTTATGGCTGGCAGGACGCGTGGCGCATCATGGGGGTGGTGATCGCAGTTCCCTTCGCCCTGGCGTTCTTTCTGCTGGCACGGGACAACCCACAGGAATGTGGGCTCCTTCCCGACGGGGGGATCCAACCGGTCCGGAAGCGGGAAGCCCCGGAGGCCACTCCCAGTGCTCAGTTTACGCTGCCCCAGGCGCAACGGACGCTCACATTCTGGGTCTTCGTCGGCATTACTACCCTGGCATCGATGTATTTCACCGGGCTCACCTTTAACATCGTCTCCGTGTTTGGGGAGGCCGGCATGAGCCGCGCCCAGGCGGTGGCGATCTTCCTGCCCTCGTCAGTAATCGCCTTGGCCCTCAACCTCCTGGGAGGCTGGATCAGCGATCACATCAAACTGAAGTATCTCGTCATGGTACAGGGCGCCGGCATGCTTCTGAGCACTATGGCGGTACTGTTTCTTTCTACGCCGGCCACGGTGGTGCTCTTAATCATCGGCAACGGCATTAACAGCGGCATGTTCGGAATCGTTCTGAACGTTCCCTGGCCCCGCTTCTTCGGCACCGTCAATCTGGGCCGTATTTCGGGGTTTGCCATGGGATGGACGGTAGCGGGGTCCGCCGTAGGGCCCTACCTCTTCAGTCTGGCTCTGGACACCTTTGGCGGCTACGGGGCGGCCTCGCTGATCACGGCGCTGATCGCGGTGGTGATTCTGGTGTTTGCTCCATTTGCCAACCGGCCGGGAGCACCGGCGTAGCGCCCGCGCGATATACTACGTGCTACACCAAGCGGCACACCGACCCCGAGCATCACACTGAGCGGGACTGCACCGCGGCGGCGGTGTAGCCCACCCAGCCGGTGAGTTCCCCCTGCAGCACGTAGCCGTCGTCCCGGATACGGACTGAGACGTTCCGCACGTGGGCATCGAGTCGCTGCAGGCCGCTGCGATCCGACCCGTCCCGATGGGAGGTATCAAACTCAAAGGTGATCACGAACTCCTCCGCTCGCTCAGAGGGGGTGAGTTGCAGGAAATCCATGGGAAGACTTTCAGTTGATGGTCTCACTGAAGAGGTGGCACCAAAGGTGACATCCGCGGGCCAACCGTCGATCACGATCGTCAGATCGTCATCCGTGGCGGTAATCCGTATCTGCTCGTTCTGTTCAGGCACTGTTCCCTCCCGATGGAAGCGTAGTCTTCCCTATCAGGATTACCCCATTCTTACCGAAACGTTACAGATTTGTAATGCGCGCCGTTTCACCGCCCCGAACCTGTCCAATCACCAGAAAGGACGCCACCATTACCACCGCGGAGAAGGCGAAGATCGCGCGGAACCCCGTAATATCGACGATGAGCCCGGTGAGCGGCGGGGTTACGATCGCCGCCGCCTGAGAGAACACGTAGTACACACCGGTGTAGGCCCCCATCGTGTCCAGGTCCGCCATTTGCCAGAGCATGGGAAAGCTGTTGGTGTTGGCCGCGCCCCAGCAGGCGCCAAAGAAGAACAGCAACGCCCAGAACGTACCCACCGCCACGGAAGGAGATGCGCCGATGCGGATCGTCCACCACTGGTGAGAAAACATAAGTAGGGCCAGCACCGCCATGCCCATAAGGGAGAGCCGGATCGTGCGCTTGCGGCCGATCCGATGCGCCAGCATGCCGCTGGGAACCGCAAAGAGCAGGTAGGCGATCGCCACCATTCCCGTGGAGAGCCCCGCAATTCCCTCACTGAGTCCCAAATACTCAATCACGTAGAGGGTCATAAAGGGGCGCATGCCCCAGTACGCGGCAAACCACAGGAACAGTCCCACCAGAATGAACACTGCCGACTTATCCTGCTGCGCAAAAATGGATCGAATCGAAGTCAGCACCGGGGTCCGCTTCGAAGCAGAATCGGGGAGTGGCTTCTCCGTGACCGTGAGACGCAGGAGGATCGTGGCCCCCACAATTAGGACTGCCGCGATAATAAAGGGGAGCCGCCGGGAGGTATCCCCAATAATCGGGAGGGTCAGTCTCAGGTCCATCATCGGTGCCAGGATCACCGTCCCCACCACGGCCGCGATGCCCCCCATCATGTTGATCACGCCGTTGGCCTCGCTGCGGTACTCGTTAGGAATGGTATCCGGCATGAGCGCC
>JAWOCO010000080.1:0-6928 GCA_046483765.1 Alkalispirochaeta sp.
GTATGACCGATTCGTGAGGCGGAACCGGCCGCTCCAGAACAGGAACAAGAGGTAGGCCGCCGTTTCACCGGCAACGCGCATGTAGGGAAGTAGCCAGGGATTCTGGGGACCAAAGAGGACCGCCACCAGATCGCGCACCACAAACATCAGCGCGGCAGCGGCGAAGGGACGAACGTCGCGCCGCCGGGTGATCACGCGAGCAAACCGGGCGACGAGAAGAGCGAATAGTGCCACCACCAGGCGAGGCCACAGGGGTGATACGAAGGCAACGATCATGGTCGTGGCCTCAATCTACCACCGGCGAGATACCGGGTCAACGTTGACCGTATCAACGCTGCCGGAGGCCCGGGCGGCCTTACGATGACCCTTCCGCGGGAGCGGGCTTCAGGGAAGCGCCGCCGGAGGTGTCCACAGAATTGGACGAATCCTTGTGCGCGTCGGATTCCAGTCGGACGATCTGATAGTGCAACCAGACCACCGTAACGATAACTGCCAGCAGGTCCGCCACGGGAAAGGCGATCCATACCCCCGCCCGTCCCCAGATATTGGGGAGGATCAGAACTGCGGGAATGAGAAAGATGATCTGCCGAGAGAGCGACAGGAACAGTGCGGGAATCGCCTTGCCGATCGCCTGAAAGAAAATCGACCCCACCACCTGCAGCGCCACCAGCGGAATAATCAGTAACGCGATTCGCAGCGCCCGGGATCCAATCGCGATCAGTTCTGCGTCCGTGGTAAATATGGAAGCGATTCCCGGGGCAAAGGCCATTACGGCAAAGAACGGAATCAGCGCCACCCCGAACGCCACCCGCCGAGTCACCTTCACCGCCTCCCGCACGCGATCGAACTTACCGGCACCGTAGTTGAACCCTACGATCGGCTGAAATCCCTGGCCGATACCCAACAGGGGGAGCAGACTGAAGATCATCACCCGATGAACGAGACCAAACGCCGCGATCGAGGTGTCACCGTACCCGGCCAGCACGTTATTGATGAGCACGATAATCACGCTCTGCGATACCTGGCGTACAAAGGCGGGAAAGCCGATCGAAAGTGACTGACCGAGTTCCTTCGGATATACCCGGAAGTGGTGCAGGCGAATCGGAATCGAGCTTTTGCCCCGCAGGAAGAACGCCAGGCCGTACATCGCGGCGCTGGCCTGTGCCAGGACGGTGGCGATTGCAGCACCACGGACACCCATGTCCAGAACCCGGATGAAGATCGGATCAAGGATGATATTCAGCCCCGCGCCCAATAACATAATCCGCATGGAATAGCGTGCGGCACCTTCACTGCGCACGATATGAGTCGCCGCGATGGAACCGGCCACAAAGACTGAACCGGGAATGATGACCGACAGGTACTCCCGCGTGTAGGGCGCCACATCCTGGGTTGCACCGAAGAGGCTCATGATCGGCTCAATGAACACGACCCCCGCCACGCTGATAATCGCTGAGAGTACCAAAATCGCTACCGCGGCACTGCCCACCACACGGGCGGCCCGCTCCGGGTCATCAGCACCCAGGGCGCGGCTGACTACCGAGGCGGTACCAAGGCCGATGAGGAGCGCAATCGAAAGCACAATAATCTGCACGGGAAACGCGATACTTACCCCCGCTATTCCGAGCGTACCCACCCAGCGGCCAATGAAGATCGTGTCAACAAGATTGTAGAGAGCAGTGGTCCCCATCGCGATGGTGGCGGGAATCGCCATGCGAGCCAGAAGCGGAACGATCGGCGTCGTGCCTAACGCGTGTTGTTGTTGCATGTGCCTGCTAAAATAGTAACAAATCAGCGCAGTAGCTACCGCTTGGACGGACGTGCTACTCTCAGTATTCCAATGAGGATAACGAGTATCAGCCGGAAGCGGCATAACATAGTAGTGGTGGGAGCGCTGTTCCTGCTGGCTGTCGGGACTCAACCCAGTCCGGCGCAGAGCGCGCTTGACTGGACCGATGAGCAGTGGCGTACCTACGAGACGTATCCCGAGATCCAGGTGGCCACCGACAGCACCTGGCCGCCCATGGAGTACATCAACCGGGATCGTGAGCTGGTGGGATTCGATATCGATCTCCTTCGGGAGATCGGTCGCCGCGGAGGATTTCGCCCGGTGTTTGAGACGGTCTCCTGGGACGGCATCTTCGCCGGCCTCGCCGCCCGCCAGTACGACATGATCGCCTCCTCCGTGACGCTCCTGGAGGAGCGAAAACGGGCGATGCTCTTTTCCGAGCCCTATTTCGAAGCGGCTCAGTACATCGTAGTGCGTAACGAAGACGTAGGGATCCAGGAGCTTGACGAACTTGCCGGCCGGGCAGTGGGCGCCCAAATAGCCACGACCGGGTCACGGCTGGTGGCGGAGATTCCCGATGTGGAACTGCGTACCTACGACGATCTGGGATTGGCGGTGGAGGATCTTGCCACAGGTCGGCTGGCAGCGGTTGTGGCCGATGTGGCGATCGTGGAGTTCTTCGTGCTGAGAAACGAACGGTATGCGGACCAGCTATCGATTACCGGGCCCCCGTATGCGGTGGAGGACTACGCCTTCGCAATCCGCCTGGATCGCGAGGAGCTCAGAGACACGATCAATGCAGCGCTCGCGGAGATCCGCAGGGACGGCACCCTTTCAGATATCCGGGATTTCTGGTTTGAACGTGTCTTCCGCTAAGCGGGCGAGTGCTGCGTAATGCCGGAGCTTCCGGAAGTTCACACTACCATTGAAGACCTTCTCCAGGGCGGCCTGCCGGGGTCCCGGATAACCTCCGTGGAAGTCCAATGGCCCCGTACCGTAGGGGGAAACGAAGCCGCTTTCGCTCAGGCGATTCTCAATCGACAGATATCCCAACTCCGGCGCCGAGGCAAATACATCATTATGGATCTCGATCCGGGATCGGGAATTCTGGTCCACCTGAGAATGAGTGGCAGATTGTACATATGCGAACCTGAGGCTCCGCCCACCGGGTACGAACGTGTCAGGCTGGGTGTCATGCGCGCCGATGGGAGTGCTGCTGAATTGCGCTTTCACGTTCCGCGCAAGTTTGGCCGCATGACCTTTACCACCGACGTGAACCAGGCGGTGTCCCACTTGGGAATCGAGCCCCTGTCTCCTGAATTTGATCACCGGGTGTTCTCGGAGATCCTCGCCGGACGCACCCGCAGGATCAAACCACTCTTGTTGGACCAAACGGTAATCGCTGGGCTGGGAAACATCTACACCGACGAGGCGCTCTGGGAAGCGCGAGTTCATCCGCTGCGCCCGGCTGACTCTCTCGATGAGAGTGAAGTGACTGCGCTGGCTGAGGCGATACCGGAAGTACTGAATCGAGGCATCCGCAATCTGGGCACCAGTCTTGGTGCAGGCGTGTCGAACTTCGTGTTTCCCGGGAAGGAAGTGCAGGCCCACAACCAGGAGGACCTGCGCGTATTCCAGAAAACGGGAACCCCCTGCCCCCGGTGCGGTACCACGATCGAACGCATCATCGTCGCGCAGCGATCCTCGCATGTCTGTCCTCGGTGCCAACGCCATGGGGCGTAGACGCTAGGGCCGGCGCGAGCTCAGCGGAGGGCCTGGGCTCGACAGAGGATGTACGCCTAACCGACGACCTGTTCGGTAAGGTTCACCAGTTCATCGCTCAGGGTCAGCCGATCGATCCAATTCGGCGGTACGCTCGCCTCCTGATCATCGGCAAAGAGGGATCCTGCGAGACTTCCCACCACCATCGCGCGGCCACAGCTATCGCCACAGGCCAGAATGTTGCGGCGCACGGCGGAGGTGTAGCTCTCGGCGGTAAGCAGGTTATGAATCGCCACGGGAACACCGTGTTTCAGCTCACAGGCGGGACCAACTTTCATCGTCACCGTCTTGGGGTCTTCCCCGCGTCGCTTGAGCACACCCTCCATGGCAGTAACCACATGGCTCGGACTCCTCTCGAGAAGCGTTGTGACCTGTGTTTCCAGATCCCCGATCTTCGCGGAGTCCTGGAGCGACCAGGTGAGCAGCCGCGTCAAAAAGATCGCCCAGTCCACCGCTTCATCGTTGTTGTTGGTGACACGTACCGCCTCTTCCACCATCTGTTCCAGGTTCGGGCTGTTGTGGTAGGCGGCAACAAGTACGGGGACCTTCGTGAGAGCCGGCAACTGCGCGTCGTCGGCTCCGGCGAACGAGACTTTGCCCTCCAGGATCTCGATCATCCGCTCGGCCAGAGCAACTTCCGTCTCATCGCCTTTGGTGAGGCGAATCGATTCGGTAACCTTATTTTTGAGCGCCTCGCCCCGGACGAGTTGCGCGTTAGAGATCACCTTTCGGGCGATCGAACGTTGGGTATCCTCGGGGCCATCAAACTCGACGGCCATGGCCGCGTCCAAGAGATCCCGCTGCTGAAGAATCATGTTCACCAGTGTTTCCCGAGTGGGGGTATCGATATAGCCGACGTACCCGCCGCCGAAGCCGAAATGACCCTGAAACTTCTGGGCGTAATGCTGCCAGTCGAACTCCCTGTTCTCCGCAATTGAGCGAAGCACCACCATCAGCGACTCTCCGTACATCGAAAAGTCCCCGGCATGGCGCCCGGCGTGGGCGAAGTATGATGGGACCCCTTCATAGTTGGCGGGATCCGGCTCGGTAAACTCGGGCGTCTCCCCTCCGGCACGCCGCACCCGCGGCTGAGCATAGATCCAGTGAAGGCCCATAGAAGCGGCGTCCGCCACCGCTGCCCCGACAAGCATCGATCGTTGTGGTGATCCCTGTATATTCATGTTTTATAATGTATGGAGAGCTGCGGTAAGAGGCAAGCACTTCCGCGCATCAGTTATCCAAAACCATGATTTCCACGCGCCGATTGCGACTGCGCCCCTCAGCCGTGTCGTTATCGGCGATCGGCTCCGCAGCACCCACCCCGCGGTACAGGATGCGAACGGGGTCCCGCACCTCATTCTCCAGGAAAAACTCGCCCACCGCCCGCGCGCGGGACACCGACAGCTGCTCCCGTCCCGACGCCGTTCCGGCGAGTGCGGTGTGTCCAGTAATCAAGAGGTCATTCTCGGGAAAATCCTGTAGAATCTCCCCGATAATCGCGAGGCGCTCCTCCTCCTCCGGAAGGATTCGGTCGGAATCAGGGGGGAATCCGATGCGCTCCAGAATCAGCACCACGCCGTCTTCCTGATCGGACACGCGGGTGTTCTCGATGCCGGCATCATCGAGTTGCGCCTGGAGGGCCGCCACCACCGACTCTCGATCCAGCGGCGTCGCCCCTTCAACCTCGACGATCGCCTCACCCTGATAGGTGATGGTGCGGCCGTCGGACAGCCGAAATTCGATCCAGTACTCTTCTTCACTCCCCACCATGCGACCCCGACGATTATCCCAGTAGATGCTCTGGCGCGATTGGCCGGTGACCGCCTGCGGGTAGAGCATGGCGTCCCGTTGCTCCCGGTGAGCGATGTTGTAGTCCACGTGAATCAGGTCGACTTCCACCCCCTGCCAGGTGGTGACGCCGGCGTACTCGTAGGAGACGGGAAACTCCAGTCGCAACGGCTCGGAAATATTGTATCCCTGGGAGAGATCGTGCACCTCCGTGGCGTCCTCCGTCCAGGTGTCGCCGGGAGAGACGGGCTCTTCCGGAAAGACCGGTAGATTTCGGGAGACGGGCATGATGTAGCGATCGTCAATTTCCATAAACCCGCGGACATCGCGAAAGTACTCACTGCGGTGCTGCGACTCGAGCCCCACCGGTTGTCCCGCTCGCCGTGATGTTTCGGTGAGGGAAAAGACCGCCTCGTAGCGGCCCTGACCATCCGTAGTGCCGAAGGGTTCAATCTGAACGCGGGTTACGATCTCAGCATCCCGAATCGCGTAGCCGTTAAGGGAGATCGTCTGCTCGTTGGTGGAAACCAGGCGATACTCCTGCTCATCCTCGATATTGAAACGAAACTCACGGGAGATCTCGGGATCATCATTCACCTCTTGGGTGATACCGGGGGTCACTACCATAGTCGCCAATAGGGCGATCCACAGGACAGATCGGGCGGTCTTCATACTGAGATTGTCGGCATCGCACCCGTTCAATGAAAGTCCCTACTTTCAACGGATACTGCCGCGTGGGGCAGCCGAGCGGGCCACACCTCCTCGACGATCAGATGCACCACCCCCTCGGCGTTCTGAACGGTACCACGGACACCCAGAAACGAGGCGGTCAGCAGCGTCCCGCGAAGCCCGGCAAATCGCGAGTTCCAGATCACTAGATTTACGAACCCCGTTTCATCCTCGAGCGTCATAAAGACGGTCCCCCCCGCCGTGGAGGGGCGCTGGCGACAGATCACCATTCCCACCACAGCCACCTGGCTCCCGTGGGGTATCCGGCGAACATCAGCGGCACTGGGGTACGCCCGATCCTCGAGCCAGGCGCGATACGGCTCCAGCGGATGCGCCACAGTACTGTGAACGCTGGCGTGATAGTCCCAGGCGATCGCCTCGTGCGAGGGAAGCGGACGCTCTGCCGAGAGGGGGTGGTCATCGAGGGACTCACCTTCCTCCGGGGCGACTAGAAACGCGGAACTGTAGAGGGGATCCGGTTCATCGGGAGTGCTCCGGGGTGTGCTCCGGGGTGTGCTCCCGCTCCCGTACAGCGCATCCCACACGTTTCCCCGTCGATTACGATCGAAAGACTGCAGCGCGCCCGCCTGCGCCACCGTTACCCGGGTGTCCGCATCCAGCCGGGTGATTTGGAAGAACCTCCGTATTCCGGCGGCGCCGCTGTCCTGCCAGGACTCCACCTCCTGCGCCTGGAGGATCCGCTCCCCCGCATCTCGTCCGAGTCCCTGTATAAACCGCAGCCCCATGCGCACCGCGAACACTCTGTCGGATGCGTGGGGCGAGCTCTCCGCAGTGCGGGAGCCGACGCCGGCGGCATCGGCGACTACCCCGCCGTCGATC
>JAWOCO010000389.1:0-4607 GCA_046483765.1 Alkalispirochaeta sp.
CGTGGTTTCAATGCAGCCCCCCTGGTCCACAGCCACGTCAACCACAACCGAACCCTTCTTCATCCGTTTCAGGTCGTCTCGCTTGATCAGGTGAGGTGCCTTGGCACCGTGAATCAGCACTGCTCCTACGATCAGGTCGCTTTCCTCGAGCACGCGATCCAGATGAGCGCCATTGGAGTACAGGAGTGAAATGCGGCCGGAAAAGACGTCATCCAGGTAGTTGAGACGGTCGATGTTGACATCAAGCACCGTTACTTCCGCGCCAAGGCCCACCGCCATCTTGGCGGCATGGGTGCCCACGATACCCCCACCGAGAATGGCGACCTTACCCTTCTCCACACTGGGAATACCGCCAAGCAACACGCCGCGGCCCCCCTGCGGGCGCTCGAGAAAGCGGGCTCCCTCCTGGATGCTCATTCGTCCGGCGATTTCACTCATGGGACGGAGCAACGGCAGCGTGTGGTCGTCCAGCTCCACCGTCTCATAGGCGACGCCTTTGATGCCGCGCTCGATCATCGCTTTGGTCAGTTCCTCTTCTGCGGCAAGGTGCAGATAGGTATAGAGGATCTGCCCCTTCTGCATTAGCGGATACTCCTCCGGCTGAGGTTCCTTGACCTTGATGAGCATATCACTGCTCTTCCAGATCTCCTCCGCGGTGTCGCACATGATTGCCCCGGACTGGACGTACTCCTCGTCCTCGTAGCCGGCATCAATTCCGCTGGCCTTTTGTACGCGCACGGTGTGACCGGCGCTCACATAGGCCCGGACACAACTGGGGGTGAGCCCCACACGATACTCGTGACGTTTGATTTCTTTAACTGATCCGATTTGCATAGAAAACCTCCGTAGTTCTGGTGGTAATATCTAAGCGTCCCACGATTTTCGTTGTCCGTCAAACTTTTTTAGCGATTTTCGTAACCGAAAGATCCTTTTCGATAATTTTCGCACGATTGATCTACACATACTTTGAGTACGTCTTCAGGGTGACAAAACTTTCCGTCCGCTCGATACCTTCTACCCGAGACAGGTGATTAATCAGGAATTCCACCAGACCTCTGTGGGAATCGAGAAGTAGCTCCACAATCAGATCAAAGCGTCCGGAGGTGATCGACACCGAGAGGACGTTGTCCAGACCGGCGATTTCTTCGGCTTTCTTATCTAAGAGACGCGTCTCGGCCACGTTGGCTCCGAGCCACACCACCTGACGGTTGGCCAGGATGTCAGGATTAATGAGCCCGCGCAGTGAAAGAATGCCGTCTTCCCGGAGCCGCTTGATCCGCTGTCGAATCATGCCTTCCGAGACTCCCAGTTCCTTCGCTACCGCACTATTAGAGATAGTTCCCGATCTAAGAAGTTCAATAATTGCCCAATCGCGAGCATCTAGTTCGTGGATCTTCTCCGGCATAGCCACCTACGTACCTTTTTCGAACTTACGGGTGTCGGTATACTGCCGCCGAGGGCGCTGTTTCATTATGAAACCGTATCACCATACGTCAAGTCAAAATTGTGAGTGTCGTCGATGAATTACCCCCTCACGCTCCCCGGCGTCCATCCTCCACCCCGGTTCGCCCGCTTTCTTAGGCGTCCGAATCGCTTTGTCGTGGAAATCGAGCTTGTTCCGGAGGGCCACATCACCACGGCTTCGATGCCCAACCCCGGCCGCATGCAGGAGATACTCCTCCCCGGTACGACCCTCGGCATCCGTCCCGGCCCAGAGGGCGGTCGCCATCCCTGGCGCGTGCACACTCTCCACCGCCAGGGGGCGACGATTCCCCTGGATACCGGCGCTGCCAACCGAATCGCCCGGATTCTTCTGGAATATCGACTGGTGCCGGGCCTCGAAGATCGTGCCGTGGTACGGGCGGAAGTGACTCCCCCCGGCGGCACCAGCCGGTTCGACTTCGAGCTGGCAGGAGCCGCGGCGCCCGCCCCACACAGCTACCTCGAGGTAAAATCATGCACCCTCTTTAACGGGCCGTGGGCGCTCTTCCCCGACGCCGTTACCGACCGGGGCCGCCGACACGTGGAAGAGCTTGCGGAACATCCTGAGTCGGTTGTTCTGTTTTTGGTTCACTCCGCGGAGGTGGAGTTCTTCGGGCCCGATCTTCACGTGGATCTGGCGTTTTCCCGGACCCTGTACGCCCACCGGCGCGCGGTGCGCATCCTGCCAATCGCGCTGGACTGGGGGCATGACATGACACTCCAGGCGCCACCCCGGCTGCTGTCTGTTCCCTGGGATCGGATCGCCCCGGGGCTCGAGGACCGCGGAAGTTACCTGATCCTGCTCCATCTACCGGCAGAGCGCACGATTCCGGTGGGATCCCTGGGTTCCCTCACGTTCCCGGCGGGATACTACGTGTATGTGGGCAGCGCCATGCAGCACTTGTCCAAACGCGTGACTCGCCACCAAACGCGGCGGCGCACACGAAAACACTGGCATATCGATTACTTTCGCGAAATCGCGGAGTACGTTACCAGCTACGCGATCCGTGAGCCCCGCCGTCGGGAACACGAAATCGTCGGTACGATCCGTGCCATCGCGGAGGACTCCATTTCCGGCTTCGGCGCCAGCGATAGCCCTCATCCATCACATCTCTTTCGTTTTGACGCTGATCCCCGGACCGACGGCACCTTTCAGGAAACGCTCCTGGCAATTCGACGCACCGCGTTTAGTTGATTTGTTGCTCTCGGCGTGATACATCTCCAAGGGCTTCACGGTGCGCAGGCTTCTTGAGACC
The DNA here is from genome assembly GCA_046483765.1 of Alkalispirochaeta sp. GTDB lineage: Bacteria > Spirochaetota > Spirochaetia > DSM-27196 > Alkalispirochaetaceae > Alkalispirochaeta. The sequence continues at coordinate 2,739 of JAWOCO010000389.1, forward strand.
GTAACAGCCGTGGACCCTGGGGAGGATCGATGTATCGAATTCTGATAGGTATGGCAGCATTCACGCTTGTTTGGGTGGCTGCTACTCCCGCCCAGACCGCAGATGGCCCGTTTCTATCGGGAGAGATCGGGATCGGGCTGGAAACGGATGACTTAGTGGATGGGTCATCGATCGGCGCTTCCTTAGGCTATCGTTTTAGCGGCGGCTTTTTGCTGGTAGGGAACTACCTCTACACCGGCACCGATTATTACTTTTTTGAAAGCGATGCCGGCTGGCGCCAGGCTGCGTCATGGTCGGAGGTTCCCAACGGCTCCAGTAGCCAGGGCGATTGGATCTTCTACCGCCGGCGGCATGTGATCGGACTGACCGGAGGTCTCTCCGGACGTCTGGGACCGGTGGGGGCTTTTGGCGTGGCGGGAATTATGCTGAATATCGTGGCGCTATCGGAAGCTGAGGAGTACTATCCGGAGTTCCGGGACGCGGCGGAACAATCGAGTATCGCCGGCGGCCGCACGCTGGCTACCCCCGCCTTCCGCGCCGGACTGACCTATCCCGCCGAGGGCGCCCTGGCAGGCACTCTTTCTTGGATGGTCAATTTCGATTCCATCGAAGAGGCCGATTCCACCTCATATTTTCGGCGCAACAGCATGATCCTGCTGGGAGTCTCGATTCAGGCAGGAGGTACCTCATGGTGAACACAGCTACGCCCCGTGTGACCCATCGATCGTGGAACGGAATGTGGACCGGGATACCAGGACTCGCGCGTCGAGGAAGGGTAATCTCCGCAATGGTAGTAGGCGCAACGCTCCTATCATTTGCCGGCTGTGACACCACCATGGACTCAATCGGTAACAGTGACCGCCCCACCAACGTCTCCGCCAGTGATGGTGAGTTTTCTGATCGAATCGAAATCTCCTGGACAGCGCCGAATCCGGTGGAGGAAGACGCCGAAAACGGAGATGAGAGCCCGGAACTTATCGGGTATGATGTGCGTCGTTGGGATGCGGAGACCGGATCGGTCCGTCTGAGCGACACCGTTTCCAGAGTGAACCCGCTGGGTTCGGACACTACTTCGTACGTGGATACCCGAAGTTCCCTGCGGCTGGGTGTGCTGTATGAATATGAGATCATCGCGGTGTATTCCGACAACACTACGACTTCTTCCACGATAGACACCGGCTACGCAATATCCGCCACGGACATTCCCGCCGGAAGCAACCTTGACGATCACCGCCGCTCCTACGATACCACGCAGGCACCAACAGCGGCGGGGGGAAAGGTGTGGTTCAGATTGTTGGTGCAGCGGGGATGGAGTTATGAGGTACGGGCAGTGGAGGACGCGTCCACCACGGAAGTGCGGATGCTGCATGAGCGGCAATTACATGAGCAGCAATTAGAAGAGCCCGCTCAAGAGCCCACTGAGGACTCCGAAACGGGCCCGTATACGTTTACCGCTGACCGCAACGGCTTCTACTTTATCGAACTCAGCGGTGGCAGCGGCACGGTTTCCGTCCGCTACCTTGGAGCGCAATAAGCGAGTTCCCCGGAGATTTCCGGGGAACCTCGATCTCCGCCTTCGCTGTTCGCTACTCGCGGGTGGGGTTTGGGACTCCCCTACCGCAGCGAAGGCTGCAGGAAGCGAGAGAACCAGCGCGCCAGTCCGCTGCCGTACTGAGACGCAAAATCGTGCGCCGCGTCTTCCGGTGTGATCTCCGGGTAGCGCTCCTTGAGAAAGTGCCAGTGGGTGGAAATCGCCAGATACAGCTGACCTTCCGTCTTATTTGAAAACGCTTCGCGCACTTCCCAGCTGTCAATAACTCGGCTCAGCGGCTTGTACACGTTCTCAAACCAGGAGAACACCGCGTTATC
>JAWOCO010000122.1:0-3694 GCA_046483765.1 Alkalispirochaeta sp.
TCCCGCCAAACCGTCATGAGGCCCATCAGGATCATCACCGCCGGTAACACCGTGACCAGCTCGATCGGCGAAGGGTTCGCCGGGCTATATGAGCGGCTTCGGTAACTGATACGATGGGGCTATGGGCGAAATGCACTCGCAGGGACAAGACCTCCTTCGACAACTCGGCATACCGCGATCCCTGGATTATCAGCCCTTCTACTGTGAGGAGAATATCTACCGTCTCGCCGCGGAGCTCGCCGCCGGGAGCCACCACGCAGATTTCTCTGCACTGTTTATTTCTAATCGTCAGCAAACCTGCGCCCTTCTACACCAGCGCGCTGCACCGGCGGGCGAGATAGTCCTGTGGGATTACCACGTGGTGTTGCTCCTCAGCAGTGGCACCGCCGGTCGCCACTGGATCGTGGATCTCGATTCCCGGTTGGGAGCGGTGACCCCCGCCGAGACATACCTACGGGCCACCTTTGGACTCCAGGTGGCCCCGTCACTGCGTCCCCGCTTCCGCCAGGTGGGCGGGGCAGAGTTCCTCGATTCGTTTTCCACCGATCGCCGCCACATGCGGGAGCAGGAGCAATGGCTTCAGCCGCCTCCGCCCTGGGAGCCACCGTGCGGTGCGCACGCGGGATCATGCCATGAGCTTCCCCGCTTTCTGGATACCTCGGGAGGCGGCCCCGGCGAGGTGCTTACGCTCCCGGAACTCGCTGAAGAGCTTTCGGTCACGTATCCACAGCGAGAACCTGATAGAGTTCGGCGGCGGTAGTATCTCCGGCAGCGGTCAGCGCGGCTCGCCAGCGGTTCACGATCCCACTAACGTCATCAGCACCGCGCCGCAGCAGCGTTCGAAGCCGCCCTCGCTTCTCATCAATCGTAATCTGCTCGTAGTACGTCATGAGGTACGTCCGCACCTCGCCTGAGACTTTGGCTTCGATAAACTCCAACGTGGTGTGCTGTACGGCGGCAGCGCGCTCAGACAGTTCGCGACAGACCGTATAGGCCAACAGACGATCATCTTCGCGGCTCAGGTTACACGCATGAAAGATAAGCACCAGCAGCGCCAACCGGTCCAACTGCTCCCGCGCCAGTTTTACGATGAGCGGGCGCAACGAAGTGTGGCTCTCCTCGGCGGCAAATCGAACATGAAAGATCTCCGGAAAGAGTGCGTGCAACCCCTCGCCCACCTGCTGGATCCGTTTCAATAGGGATACCGGTAACGGGGTGGGGTCTGAGAGCACCACCAACGCCACCTCGATCGCCATCTCACCGTAGCTGAGAAACCAACTCCGGGGCGGCTCGCCACCGACGGACTCCGGTGGGGCTGGCGTCTCGCCGGGAGCCTCGGTCACCGGGGTATCGGTCGCAACCGGAGCGGGCGCGGGCGTGGCCTCTGTCTCCGGGGTAACCGTCGCCGCCGGAGCAGAACCAGGCACAGACGCAGACGCCGGCCGCATTCCAGGGAGGAGTTGAGCCAGCAGATCCGCCGCCTCCTCGCGCAGGAGGACCGGATCCTGAAACGCCCGAAGCAGTTCAATCCGCACCGGCAGCTGTGCCTGTCGCAGGTCGGTCACATGGTCCAGCAGGAACTTCGAGGGCATCGCGGCAATCGCAGGAACCGCCGCACTCCGATAGCGTGAATCGTCGAGGAGCGAGCAGAGCAGCTCAAAGTACCTGGGTCGAGAACGCACCGATAGAAGCTCAAGCAGAGTGGTACGACGCGCCTCGGGAAGATGTTCCCATTCCACGTTGACCACCGGCTCACCGATCTCATCCTCCACGCGGAAGAGCATTTCCGCCGTCTCGCGAAAGACCTGGGTGGCCTGTTCTCCGGGATCTGCCGTAGCCGCGGCGTGAAGTTCGAACTGGAGCGTGGCGATCTGCTGATTGAGCTCATCCCGTCGACCAATCCGCGACAGGTGCCGGAGTTGCGCCGTCTGCGCCGCGCGGCGGACCTCCGGCTGTGACGATTCAAGCGCCGCGGCGATTTCCGCCTGATAGCGCTGGTAGTCGACTCGCGCTACCGACTCTACCCAGAGTGCCTGGAGCTCAGCGCTCACATTCTGAAAAAACGGAGCTATGCGGTCAATATCCTCCGCGGTCTCCGCCCCCCGCGCCAGCCGACCCAGGACGAACACCTGGACCGAAGCGCTCTGATCCGGCAGTTCCCGCCCGAGCCGCTCCAGGAGCGCCTCATCGCGAACGAAGCTGGCGGTGTTTTCCTCCAGCCGGGCCAGGTTGAGCTTGTTGTCGGAGACGATACTTTCCGAAAGCAGCGCAGTATAGCGTCGGTTGAGCACGACCCCAAAGACGATCCGTGCCACTAGAAGCGCCGCCATGGGATATACGAACCACAGGGGCTCCACCAGGGGTGACAGCACCGCCACTACACCGGTGGCCACCAGAATGCCGCCGGCGGCGGCAACCATATTGTTCAGCACCATCACTCGCCCGCGGTATCTTCCGGGCAAAAACGCAAACGCCGCCATCGCCGCCGGCGACATCAGCGCCACCTCGATCTGGCGGGTAAAATCCGCCACACCCACCATGCTCACCGCAAACGCCAGAACCCCGATCACCAGGAAAACTACTTGCTGAATGATCGACTTGCGACTGGTGCCGCCGGTGGCGGACTGACTCATCACCTTGGTAAGAATGATCGCCTGCAGCATCGTCACCGCCGCCCGCTGATAGCCCATGACTCCCGCCGCTTCCGTGGCTCCGCTGGTACGCGCCGAGACGATCGCGTTATAGGTGAACACGATCAGACCGCTGAGAATCCCGAAGAGAAACGTATTCACCGCCACCGCCCGCAAGAACGCGTTCCCCCGAAAGACAGCGATTCCCTCCCGCACTTCCGAGAGCACTGAGCGGTCCCGATACCGCGGGGAATCGAGAATGGAAAAATTTTGCCGGATGCCGATGAACCACCCCATGGTCACCACCGAGCCACCGCCGATAATCACCAGAATCAACGCTGGGGCCACCGATCCGGATAGTCCAGCTGCGGCGAAGGACCCTACCGAGTATCCCACCGCACCACCCACCGCCAGCACGGGAAATAGCCGCTTCCCCTGCCGGGCGTTGAAGTAGAAGGGCGCCAAATCCCAGAAGACCATGAGCAGCACGATCCCGATCACGAAACGCCAAATGAACAGCACGGCCAGAACAGTGGGGGCCGCACCGGATTGACTCGCAATCAACAACAGCGCCGCTCCCCCCAGACAGATCACCGCGGAGACGAGTAGCACCTGCGTCAGGAGGCGTCTCTTGTCGGTGCGGTCGGTCAGTCCGGCGTACATCACGCCGATCACCGCCAGGATCACGGCGGACGTGCCGTACAGCAAGTAGGTTTCGTCCCCACTGCCAATTCTTCCTACGGTAAGTGCGTCCACCACAGTGCTGATCATCCCGATCACCACCGACAACAGGATGTGCAGCATGAGAAATGCGGAAACACGCCCTCCCTCACCGCGGTACACCTTAAGCGACCGACTCAAGAGAAGGCGCAACGCAGCGCGATTCACAGTTCGTACTCCAGAGCGGACCGGCTCTCTTCATAGAGATCCGCAAACCCCGAAACCACTTTGGTCAGTCTCCGGACCTTATCGTTCATGCCCCGGATACGCAGGGAGAGCTGCGTGATAATTCCCAACGCGATCGCCGGGTACTGGTACATGATGTGGATAAAATCATTGCGGGA
>JAWOCO010000154.1:0-3994 GCA_046483765.1 Alkalispirochaeta sp.
GGCTCGTGGTGCGATGAAGGAGCGTTGGTTTACCGCGACGATTCCGGCCAATAACGGCCCGCTGGCCCCCGCGGACGAGGGACTCAGTCACGTAGCCCTGGATGACACCGCGCAGGATCGCATCCTGTTTCGTGATGTCGTTGAAGAGGGTAAAGCCGACGTGGTGGGAGAGCCGCTGATGAAGGAGCACGGCGGATGGCCGATGTACTCCAAGTTTTTCGACTACAATGATGCCCTGTTTCACCACCTGCATCTCTCGTTTGCCGATGCGGAGACGATCGGCCTGTTGGGAAAACCGGAGGCGTACTACTTCCCGCCCCAACTCAACAACCATGCCGGGACGTTTCCCCACACCTACTTCGGTTACGATATGAGCGTCACCAAGGACGAAGTCCGCGAGCGGCTGGAGATGTTCGAGCAGGGAGATAACCGGATTACCGAGCTCTCCCGGGCGTATCGGCTCCAGTTGGGAACCGGTTGGTACACGCCTCCCGGCGTCGCCCACGCTCCCGGAAGCTACCTGACCTATGAACCGCAGTGGAACGCCGATGTGAACTCGGTGCACGAGAACATCGTCGCCGGTGAGATCTATCCCTGGGACATGCTGGTGGAGAGCTGCCCGGACAACAAGAAGCGGGACATGGACTATATCATGAGCCTCCTGGATTGGGAGAAGAACATCGACCCCGACTACCGCCGCCATTACTATCGGCCGCCGATCGTTGATCAGCAGAAGGGCCCCAACTTCACCGAACGGTGGATCGTCTACGGTAACGAGTACTTCTCCGCCACGGAGCTTACCGTGCCGCCGCAGACCACCGTCACCATTAAGGACGCCGGTGCCTACGGCGCGATCGTGGTTCAGGGACATGGCGCCCTCAACGGCGTTGCCGCAGAATCGGCTACGATGCTGCGCTTTGGGCAGATGAGCTCGGACGAGTTCTTCGTGACTCATCCCGCGGCCACGGCCGGAGTGAAAGTGGAAAATCACAGCTTGAATGAGCCGCTGGTGATGCTCAAGCACTTTGGCCCGGACAACGCCAAGCCGGACATGAGCAACGGGCTGTAAGGAGTAGGAAACGATGAGATACTTACTCGGGGTAGACCTGGGTGGTACCGTGGTTAAAGCGTCCCTCTTCGATGAGGAGGGGCGCGAGACCGCCAGTGCCGGCCGCCGCACCCCGCTGATCACTGCGGAGCCGGGGCAGGCTGAACGGGACATCCCGGAGACGCGCCGGTTAGCCTACGAGGCGATCAGGGAAACAGTTGCCACCTCCGGTGTAGATGCCGGAGAGATCGTCGCGGTGGCTACGACCGGCCACGGAAAAGGGGTGTACACGCTCCGCCGGGATCGATCTCCGGGAATTGGAATCGTCTCCACCGATACGCGGAGCGGAGCGATCGCGGCGGAGGTGATGGCACAACCGGACTACGACCGGGAGTTCTATGCCAAGACGTTTCAGCCGCTGTGGCCGGGACACACCGCGCCGATCTTGGCGTGGCTCAAGCGTAATCGACGCGAAGAATACGATGCCATCGGTACGATTCAACTGGCCAAAGATCTGCTCCGATATTTTCTAACCGATGCTCTCCACGTGGAGCTCACCGATATCTCCGGCACCGGCTTCTGGGACAACACCGTGGGTGCCGTCGATCGGACGATTCTTGAGCGTCTGGGCATCCCGGAGATTGCCGAGGCGATCCCGCCGGTGGTGAACTCACATGAGGTCGTTGGCTCGGTGACGGCCGAGGCCGCGCGGGCAACCGGACTCGCCGAGGGAACGCCGGTGGTGGGGGGGCTCTTCGATGTAAACGCTTGCACCCTGGCTACCGGTGTGGAACACCGCAATGAACTGACGGGCGTGGTGGGAACGTGGAGTATTAGCGCCTTCGTGACATCGGAGTACTCCCGTGCGGCGGAGCACCAGGATCGGTATGTGATCCAGGCCCACAGTATGCCCGGGATGTACCTGATTCATGAAGCCAGCCCCACCTCCGCCGGAAACCTGGAGTGGTTTACCGCCAATCTCTTGCCGGAGATGCCCGAGGAAGAGCGGTTTGCCTATTGCAATCAGGCGGTAGCCGACACTCCGGAGACATCAGTGTCCTTCTTTCCCTATCTCTTTGGCAGTGACCTGGGGGCGGAGGCCTCCGGCACGTTCATCGGGCTGCGGGCGGGAACCTCGCGGGAGGAGATCGTCCGGGCGGTGTATGAGGGAATCGTATTCCAGCACGTGCGTCATATGAATCGTCTGTTGGCGGTGACCGATCCCCCGGAGGAGATCAGATTTGCCGGGGGAGCTACGCGGTCTGCGGTGTGGATGCAGATGTTTGCCGATGCTCTGGGGATTCCGGTCACCGTGGCACAAGCGGAGGAACTCGGTGCCCTGGGAGCAGCGATCTGCGCGGCGGTAGGGGTCGGTGTGTACGACAGCTACCATGAGGCGATCGAGGCGATGACCGGCGTACGGGAGACCTACCGTCCCGACCCCGCCGCCGGTGCCGCACTTCAGCGGAAACAGGTCCGTTTCGAGGAGATCGTCTCCGCCATGGAGCCGGTGTGGAAGCGCCATGGCTAAGCTTGCCGAGCTACCCCTGGGACTCTATGAGAAGGCGCTGCCGCCGGGAGACTGGCCCACGATGCTGCGTCGTGCAGCAGAGCTGGGATTCGACTTTGTGGAAATGTCGATCGACGAATCCGATGAACGGCTTCAGCGGCTGGAGTGGTCCCGGGATCAACGGCGGGAGTTCGCTCAGGCGGTGTGGCATAGTGGCCTCCGCGTACCGTCGATCTGTCTGAGTGCGCACCGCCGCTTCCCGCTGGGAAGTGGCGATCCCGCGACGGTGCACGCGGGGATGGACCTCATGCGCCGGGCTATCGACTTCGCCACTGATCTGGGAATCCGTATCCTGCAGGTGGCCGGGTACGATGTGTACTACAACGAAGAAAGTACCCCGGAGACGCGGGAGCGCTTTGTTGAGAATCTGGGGCGCTCCGTGGAGTACGCCGGAGGCCGAGGCGTGACGCTATCGGTAGAGGTCATGGATACCCCGTTCATGAGTTCAATTTCGCGCATTCTGTACGTGATTAGGCGCGTATCCTCGCCGTGGCTCACCGCCTACCCCGATTTGGGAAACCTCTCCGCCTGGAATGATAACGCCGCAGAGGAACTGGAGTTGGGTGTGCGAGAGGGCATTATCTCCGCGGTTCATCTGAAAGACACCTATCCGCCGACGGTAACCTCTCCAGGACAGTTTCGCGATGTTCCGTTTGGTAGCGGGTGTACCGACTTTCCCCGGCTCCTACGCATCCTGAAGCAGCAGGGCTACGCCGGGCAGTTTCTGCTGGAGATGTGGAATCGAAATGGCGAAGATGACATTGCTCAGGTGCGCGCGGCGGCGGCGTGGTTTCGCAATATAATGGAAGAAGTGGATAATGATACAGCCACTTCCTGAAGCGCAGGCAATCTGAATACCGAGAGCAGCAAAAAAAATTGACAGCGTTCACGGGTGATGGTATCGTTTTCACAAACAGTTTCGGCGACGTGATATGCAAGGGAGTAGGGAAATGGCAGGAACGGCTGAACAGGTTCGAGAAGCTTTGAAACGCGGCGCAGGAGTCCTGCGACTTGCCCCGACCTGGGTACCGCGGTCGTTTTGTATTCCGGGTAAACGCCTCAAGTTGCACCCCGATGACTACTACGCCTTTGGTGCTCACCGCGGTGGCATCGACGAGCGGTGGTTCGCCTCCACCACCAAGGCGGACAATGGTCCGGAAACCCTCGATGATGAGGGTCTCAGTTACATCGTTACCGGGCCGGGCGAAGCTAATAAGGTCCTACTCAAGGATGCGATCGAGGAGATCGGAGACGAGATCCTCGGCGCTGATGTGATGCGGGTCCACGGCGGTTGGACGATGTACAGCAAGTTCTTCGACAACCTGGAACCGCTGCCGCACCATCTCCACCATTCCGATGAAAAGGCCGCCCTCGTT
>JAWOCO010000161.1:0-8238 GCA_046483765.1 Alkalispirochaeta sp.
GTTTACAAGAGTCAGCAGGTATTCTGCAACGGCCTCGTTTTCGGTGAAGAACGGTCAGCCGATGCGTGCCCCGGGGTAGGCAATCAGTCGTGCAGACGATACACTTCCCACTCTCGATATACTGTGGTCGGATTGGGAAAATGAGTCAAACAGCGCGCCTGCGGGTGGTAATCATCTTTGCTGTCGTAGCGGCTCTGGTAAGTATTGCGGTGGCGGGCTTTGCCTTTCGCCGCGCCACTGAACTTCAGTCTCTGCGACTGGAGACCGACGCTACGCTGCAAAGTGTCTACCGCCTGTCTAATACTACGTATTCCATGCTCTATGCCGCCTCGGATTTTCAGGATGCCTACGCGTTCTGGCAAACTCAGTTCGATCGCGCCTTTGAATCGTTGGATGCACTCGCCTTTCATCCGGGTTTATCCCTCCTCGATGATCAGGTGGGTCAGCGCGTCCGGCAAACGCGAAACCTGTGGGGCGTCTCCACCAACGGGTTTGTTTCCGGAGCGCGGCTCGTGGACGAGATTCTTGAAACGCTACCCGAAGAAGTAGACCGCTCCAACCTTGCGGACATCGTCAGTCAGCTTGAAGAGTTGCGAGAAACCGACAGCGGAGGTGAGCTCCCGCAGTCTTTGCTCTTTGACGTACGGCGCGCGTTTCTTGAGATCGACGCCACCAATGAGGGCTTCGGATTTTTCACCACTTCCGCGTTGGCCGGCCTCGGCAGCGACATCCAGAACGCGGCCCAGCAGGCGATCCGCACCACGATTATCGTCGCTTCCATCGTGGCGGTGGGGCTCATTCTCCTCGTCTTGGGGGCACTGATTTTCGGTGTACGCCTGCTGCAATCCGCCAATTCCAATCTGGAAGAACGGGTACAGGAGCGGACTCGCTCGATCCAGAGTCTGCTGGACTTTTCCGGCGAAGGTTTTCTCTCGTTTGGCTCCGACCTCATCATCCGTCCGGAGATTTCTCGGGAGTGTGAAGCGATTTTTGGGCGCTCGGTGGTGGGCCTCAATGTATCTCGTGTACTCTTCGACGATCCTGAGAAACAGGAAGATTTCGCCAGTGCTATGGAGATCGTCTTTTCCGGGCAGTCGGATCCGGAAGTTGTCTTTGACGTGCTCGACAGCCGTATTTCGATCGACGGAAAGACGATCGAGTTAAGCTTAAATATGGTCGACGAAGACTCGGTTATGTGCGCCTTGCGGGATATTACCGAGAATGAACGGCTCCGGGCACAAAACGAAGAGCAGCAGCGCAAGCGGGAAATGGTTCTGCGCATCGTCACCGCCCGATCCCAGTTCACCGGAATTCTGGATGAAGGCGATGAACTGTTCGCCCGTTTAGATGCACACCTGTCATCCGGCGAGTTTTCCGCCCGCGACGATGAGTACGACAGCCTCACGCGGGAACTGCATACCTTTAAATCCAATGCGGGCTTCTTGAAAATGCGCAACAGTAGTGAGCTGGCGCATGAGCTGGAGACCGCGCTAATAGATGCCCACATCATGGGCGACACCGAGCCCGTGGCACCGCTGATCGACTCGTTTCGACACGCCTACCGGGAGGAGATTCAGTTTGTGAAGCAGGCGGTTGGGGAACAATGGGTTCAAAACCGCTCTATGCAGGAGGTCGACGGCGATTCGCTGCAGGACATCTATCATCACGTCCTTGCGGAACACGGGGATGACACGGAACTGGTACAGAAACTGGATGCGATCTCGCGCTTGCCGCTCTCCAACCTCTTTGCCCGCATGGAAGAGCACGCGGTCATGCTCAGTTCCTCCCGAGGAAAGTATGTCCAGGTGACGTGGGATGATCAGGACGCGTCCGTGCATACCCGCGTATATCAGGCCGTGTCCGATGCGCTGAACCACCTGGTGCGAAACATGGTGGACCACGGCATAGAGTTCCCACCGCACCGGGAGCAGGTAGGAAAGCCCCATGCGGGAACGATCGACTTTTCGGTACAGCGGGAACATGGACGGCTCAAGATACGCGTCTCTGACGATGGCCGTGGCATTGATGTGGACAAGGTCCACGAACGCGCGCGGCAGTTAGGGGTGGTCGGAACCGCCGAAACGTTGAAACCCCAAGATATTGTGCGCACGGTCTTCTCCGACGGCTTCTCCACCGCCGCTGCCACCACCGCCACTTCCGGCCGGGGGGAAGGATTACCGGCGGTCCGCCAGCGCATTCGTGAGCTGGGAGGTACGATAAATCTAGCAACCCGAAGAGGGCGGGGAACACAATTCACCCTCACGATACCAGATCCAGGAATAGAGGCACCCGAACAACCATGAAAGCAGAGCACGCAAACGTATTCGTTCAAAGCGCGGTCCACGTCTTCCAAAAAGAGTTAGGTCTCAAACTCTCCCGTGAGAGTCTGGTCCGTAAGGAAAAACCGGTCCCGGGACTCCCCGTGTGTATCGTCCTCGGAATCACCGGTGCCATGCGGGGCCAAGTGGTGTACGCCGTGGATCAGAGTTTCGCCATGGAAATCGCTCACCATATGGTCCCGAATAAACTTCCCTCGGAGCTAAAGAAGCTGGTAAACAGCGCAGTAGGAGAGATCGGCAACATGATTACCGGTCAAGCCACCATCGCCCTCGCGGGTAAAGACAAGACACTGCAAATCACCCCGCCGGCGGTGTTCACCGGCAAAGAGATCCAGGTGGATTTTCTCCACATGCCCACGATCGCCATGCGCATGCTCTCCGAGGTCGGGGCCCTGGAAATAAATATCGCTCTGTCGGATGAGGAGTAGGTACGATGCTGAACGGATTAATCGTTGACGACGCAGCCATCATGCGCATGCGGCTGCGCGAAATCCTTGAGCCCGACTACGCCGTCGTTGCAGAAGCTGAAGATGGAGACCAGGCACTGGAGCGGTATCGGGAGGTTCAACCCGATTTCGTGACCCTCGACATCTCGATGCCGCGGATGGATGGTATGACCGCACTCAAGCGGATGGTAGCCGAATTCCACCAACCTCGGATCGTGATCGTCAGCGCCGTGGGACAGCAGAAGCTGGTCCTGGAGGCGCTCAAACTGGGCGCCTGCGATTTTGTGGTGAAGCCGTTTGAGCCGGAACGCGTGCTCAAAGCACTTGACCGCGTCACCAAACGCTCCACCGGGTGCTCCGGATAACGGGGCGCGAGCAGGGCCGGCGCGGGGGATCGGCGCGGCGGATCGGCCCCAGGGGTAGGTGCGCTATTTCTTCTTCGCCGACGCGTTCATGATCGTGCGAAACAGTTTGTGTCGGGTTGCCTCCGCCAGTTCGTCAAACTGGACATGGAGTAGGCGCCCCCCATGAGAGGTACGCACCACCGTCCCCGGTAGTGCCACCTGGAGCCCGTTGTAGTCGATGCGTACGGTGAGATGTGCGCCGGAGGCGAACGTACGGCCGTGTGCGCGGGCTCGTTTCGGGTTTTTTACCGCCGCCCCGCCGATGCTGAGATCCGTTGTGCGTGACGAGTACAGGGTGGCCCCGGCGGCGGCAACCTGGACGGGAATCTCAATGGCATGCCGCCGGTGTTCCCGGCGTTGCACGTGCTCTATCTGATCCGTGTGTTCCAGGTGCAACACCTTTCCCGAGGAGTCCTTCACTACTGAGGAGAATCGAAAGAGTCCCTGATTGCTATTGCACACAACGTCCAGGCGCGTCCCATAGCCGAAGCCGGTATACCCACGGCGGAGCCGAATTCGAAGGGAATCCCCATGCACCGCAGCTACCGTACCGGCACCACTGTTCATGGCATCATCCGCCACCGAGACCTCCACCCCGGAAGACAGTTTCAAGGTACTCATCGCATCCGATGATATGCGATCCACCGATAGTCCCACACGCCGCGCAAGATCTACCAGTTCCCGCTCGGTGGCGATACCCTCGCGAATCGCGCGGCGGGCGGCCTTCAAAAACAGGGCAGAATCGTCTAGCAGGCGGTGGCGATTGCGCGGGTTGTTGAGGAGCCAACCCAGTCGGCCCAGTATTCGGTCATCTTCAGGAGAAAGGCGGTGCCCCGGCTTACCCAACGGGGGACCGGCGTTCCGCCGCCGACGCGCCTCGCGTTCCTTACGGCGGCGACGATGTTCCATACTGGCCAGAAGAACGAGAATAACTGATACAAGACCGCCCAAAAGGGCAAAATCTGCTAAAGAACCGGCGGTAGCTAACATTTTCTTCAGGATATCATAATTCTTGCGAAATCGAAAATGAGAACAGTAGTTTTTTTGGAAAGCGGCGGGTTTGACTACAATCTAAACCGGTACTGCACCACGATGCGATAGAAATCCCAATAGCTCCCTACCGTCTGCCGTCGCTGCACGCCCGCGTTGAACACGGTATCTTCGCTGGCAAGTCGATTGCGCTGTATTTGAGGTATCACGGTGACGGAATGGCTCCGGCTGTCTCCAAGGAGAAGATTGACGAGCAGCCCCCAGCGGTCGGTGCGAAAGCCGGGATCAAACGCTTCCGTTGCCGACTTCCGGGCGCGATCCAAGGCAGATCCCACCAGCTGTTCGCTCTCATACAGCACTCCGATCGTTTCCACGGCGGGCAGCGGAGGTTGGTAGCCGAGTACCCCGGTGAGACGCCGCGTCCATCCGTTGTAATTGGCGCCTTCATCGTTTTCGAAGGACCAGGCGGTGGTGGAATCGGCGGAGGAGAGGGCGCTATAGGTAAACTGCGGGGACAGCACGGCAACCACGTGATTCCACGCTCCCGGAACCACTGCAGCGAGATCAAACTGGAACGTCCCGCCCAAAAACGCGCGAATTACCGCCCCGGAGAACGAGGCGCTATCCACCTCGCCGGTCTCCGGATCTACCGCTCCCAGACCATCAAAGACCTGCAGATTCCACCCGCTTCCAATAGATGCGCCTGCATAAGCTTGCATGAACGCCACCGGTGTGGCGGTGACGCGCAGTTCCTGCGTCGCGGATATCGGGCTTACCCCGGTGAGCGCGCCCACGGTGACGTTGTTATCGGCTGCCAAGGCGCCCTCACTCCAGCGAAAGGCGGGAAACACCCACTGGTGCTCATAGAGTGCCTTGAACTCCGCTCCACCCCAGGTGGTCCCCAGGGAGCGGGTACCGGCACCACTGCCTGTACCGGATTCTTGCACCCCATACGAAATAGGGGCAAACCCGCCGTCGGACACGCCGCGTCCCTGCTGATCGCCCACTTGATAGGTGGAGTCAAAACCCACGGTGCTCCGCTGCTCAATCTGTTGGGCCTCCGCCCATGGTCCGTAACCTGCCAGGAGGATGCTTACGGCGAGCACTATGGCGCATTTCCGAGACCACGAGCACGACACAGTCATGGCGTACCGGGCCCTAGTCCGATCGCCTCCAGAGCCGGATCACGACCTTGTACATAGGCCGGAAAAGAGGGAGGAGCCATGCGATCGGGCATAAGCGCTGGAGGATCGCTGCCATCCGCGGGATCATAGTGGGTGAAGTACTTCGTGGAGTACTGCACCGTGCGTCCCAGGTTCGGGAGTTTAAAGGTTCGAACCTCACCGTAGTGGTTAGGGCGGCCGCCGCTGGGCTCCCCGACAAAGATCGCTCCCGCCTCCTGCTTGAGGGCGATCGCGTTCAGTACGGCCGAGCTGAACGTGTCACGGCCGATGATCACCGACAGCTGGTACGACGCGCCGCTCCGATGCCGCGTAACCAGCCCGTCAATCAGGGGCTTCAGCACGCGGGAATCGCCACCGCTGTTGCGGCGAAGGTCGACCACCACGTGCTCCGGATCGCTGGTATCGATGCGATCCAATACCGTTGCGGCAAACGCATCCATCGGTCGCTGCGGATCATCCCGGCAGACGTTGTACTGCACGTACATCAACGCGCGATCCGAATCGAAGGTGTGCCAGTAGGCGCGATCGTTGTTACGGCGAGACAGCGGCTGCGGGGCACCTATCTCTCGCAGGCGGTCCTTCAGCGACACGATATCACCGGCGCGCTGCCGAGATGCGGCCGCCACGGGCACCGTGAAGGTCGTTCCCTGCTCATCGCGAAAGGTAAATTCTGCCCGCCGGGCGGATTGAATCAAGCCGGTACCGTGCAGGATCTCCGGCATCATCAGGTACATGGGAACCATCATCGCGATCTGGGAGTCGTTGTCGTGGGGAGTGATCTCCCGAGCCATGGCGGATACCCTCTCCAGAGACGCGCCGTCCACGGCTACCAGTTGGGCCGACAGGGCCTCGGCGTACTCGGGCACCGCCCCCATACAGTAGATCCCCTCCTGAAACTGGTAGAAGGCCACCGGAAACAGGGGATCGAAGGGATATGACATGATCGTGTGGGCATCCCCCACGGCGGCAAGAATTGCACGTAGTTCCAGATCGAACTCCGCCGCCGACAGTTCCGGTGCGCGGTCGCTGAGGTCACGGATCATCGCCGCAAACTCAGAACGGGGGAGTTGAAAAAACAGATCTCGGTGCCCCTGTTCCAGTTCACCGGCAAACACCGCCAGATCCTCCCGCCAGGGATGGCTCTCGGGATTCTCCACCAGCGGTGAGCGCTCCGACGTAGAGGCGCATCCCAGCACAGCTGCCAGCGTACCAACCAGCACGGCGGCACCCAGTACCCACCGGACGATTACATCACTTCTTCTGTTCATAGATTCGGGTGATCTCTCCATCCAGTTCTTCGAGTTTACGCCGGTTGTCGGCGCTAATCGATTCGATCTGTGACACCACGGTGGCCAGCCGTTCGATGGCGGCGGCGCTGCGCTCCGTCACATCCTTGATTCGATCTGCCGCCGACTTCAGAGTGGCGGTGGAGGCCGTGCTCTCCTCGGCCATCTGGCGGGTTTCCGCGGCGGAGTTGTTCACCGAGGAGGTAGTATCCCGCAGCTCGGTGACGGAATCGAGGATCTCCTTCGATCCCTGAGAAAGCTCTTCCAGGCTGGAGATCAGCTCCCGAAAGGTATCGCTCACCTCTACCACGCCGTCATGGATTTGACTGAACATCGCCGCCGCCTGACTGTTAATCGAGCTGGCCTCCTCGATGTCCGAAACGCTCCCTCGCAGCGCATCGGCGATCTGCTTGGCGTAGTCCGATGAGTTCACCGACAGCTGCCGAATCTCGTCTGCCACCACCGCAAAACCCGCTCCGTACTGCCCGGCGTGGGCGGCTTCAATCGCGGCATTCATCGCCAGCATATTGGACTGCGCCGCGATCTTGCTGATCATCTGGACGAAATCAAGCATCTTTTGAGAGGAGTTGGCCACCTTCTTCATCGCCTCTTCGCTATGGCGAATCTGATCGGTCCCCTCCTCTGAGGTAGTCACCAGACGCTCTACCTGTCCACTACGCTCCTGGGAGATCCGGCTCATACTTTGAATGGAACCGTTCATCTCTTCCACCGCCGCGGTGGCCTGTTCCACCGAACTCGCCTGGTTCCCCATCTGTTCTTCCAGGGAAACCGACTGGTGCTGCAACGTCTCGCTTCCCCGCGATAGACTGTCCACGGCATCCTGCAGCTCGGAGAGCACCGCTCGGCTGTTTTCCGCATCTCCGTTCAGCGAATCGATCACCTCATGCGCATCGGCTCCGGTGCGCTGCAGATGGTCACCGATTTCCACCCCCTGCCGAAATCCGTCCAGCAAGGAGCGCAACGACTCGTGCTGGCCCTGAAGGTGATGGTGGGTTTCCTCCAGATCCGCAACGATTCCCGAGGAAAGGCCAAACAGCGCTCGGGAGATCGCTACCGCGATCGCTACCAACACGATGGCGAGAATGGTCGGAGTAACGATATCGGCAAACGCGAAGAACTCCGGACGGATCACCGGAGCTAATACAAATACCCCCACCGTGGAGATCAGCGCCAAACCGCCAAAGACCGTCAGCATCTTCCGGGAAGGAAACACCACCGTGGCATCCAGCACCAGGATCGCCATGATCGCGGTATGCGATTGCAGATCGTACAACGATGTTCCCACCAGAAATCGAAGCACGGTGAGCAGCACGAGCAAAGAGTACACGTGGAGCGCCCCCGCCGCCTGGAGACGCCCCCGCATCAGCAGCACAATCGATGCCCCGAACAACGGCACCAGGGCCACCAGCATCGCCACCCCCACCACTGACTGGCCCTGGATGACGTACACCACCGAGAGCAAGGCGATGGCCCCGGCCAGAAACACGTTAATACCAAACAGCAGCCGCGCCTTGAGTTGGACGATGCGGCCGGCCTCTTGGAACTGGTCCGCTAATCGCGTAGAGAAA
>JAWOCO010000213.1:0-3131 GCA_046483765.1 Alkalispirochaeta sp.
CATGCAAAAAAAAGATCGGCCCGCGGAGAACCGCGGAGCCGATCGTTTCGGGATGGAAGTCCGGGACACCGCCAGGCGGTATCCCTAACTCCCTTACACGCCGGGTGGTCAGTCCAGGAGGTCCTCGATCTCACCACGAGTCTGGGCGATTTCGATCTCTCCGGAGAGAATATCTTCCCGCGCCTGATCCACGGCATCTTTCACCGCTTGCGGCACCATATCGTCAAATCCGTGGAACGGAGCGATACCGGTGGCATCTTCCTCCAGACCGTAGGTCACCGTACCGGACTCAAAGTTGTCGTTGGCAACACTTTCGAGAACGACATAGACCGACTCGGGAATCTTCTTAATGGCACTGGTGAGCACCGTGTCCGGGGCCTCCTCGTTCTGGTCGATATCAACGCCGATCGCCAACACGCCACTATCACGGGCCGCCTCGATCACACCCAGTCCGGTGAGACCGGCAGCGTGAAACACGATGTCCGCGCCCTGCTCGATCATGGCAAGTCCCGCCTCACGGCCACGCGCCTGGTCCACGAAGTCACCGGCGGTAACCGAAAGCACTTCCACATCGGGGTTAGCATACTTCACACCCTGGATGAAACCTACTTCAAAGCGCTCAACGGGGGGAATGAACATACCCAGCACGACTCCGACTATGGGGTCGGGATTGAGCTTGTCCGACGCGTCGGAGAACTCGGCAGTCATGTGTCCGGCGACTACACCGGCGAGGAAGCCGCTCTGCTCTTCTTTATAGAGGATGCCCTGGAAGTTCGGAATGTCCGGGTCTCCACCGATGTCAATTCCACCAAAGTAGGTATCGGGATTCATGCGGGCAGCCTCTTTTACCGCCTCTTCCATGAGAAATCCCACGGCAAATACGATTTCCGCACCATCTTCGGCGAGACCGGTGAGGTTCGGGATGTAGTCGGTCTGCTGATTGGACTCAACAACCCGCGCCTCAAAACCGAGCTCTTCACCCATCTCCAGTCCGGCAAAGGCACCATCGTTGAAGCTCCCGTCGCCGAGACCACCCACGTCGGTCGCCATGGCGGCTACCCTGGGCTCGTCACTCTGCGCCTCGCCATCTTCAGCTTGCCCTCCGGCAAACACCATCGCCGCGGCTACTACCAGTAGCAGCAATACATGCAACATCTTCTTCATCACTATCCCTCCTTTTGGGATTGGTTTGTTATCACCTGAGCATGAAGTATACACGCCCCTTTGGTGTCGCACAATTGGTCGGCGGCGGCCGGTAGGCGGCCGCTCCGCAGCCAGTTCTCGGTCAGTCCTCAGTCCGCTCGATCATGAAATCGGTACCCACCGCCTTGGGAGGCCGGCTGCGGCGGACCAAACCGGCCACGGCCACCACCGTCAGCACATAGGGCAGAATAATGAACAGCTCCTCCGGCACGTTGAGTACACGGAACACCTGGAAGCGCACCTGCAACGCATCGGCCAAACCGAAGAAAAGCGCTGCAATAAACGCGCCCACCGGATGCCAGCCGCCGGAGATCATCGCCGCCATGGCGATAAATCCGCGGCCTCCGGTCATGCCCTCACTAAAACTCACATTGCCCTCAATGGAGAGATACGCCCCGGCCATACCGCCCACGAGACCGCTCACCAGGACCCCGAGATAGCGCATCTTATATACCGACACCCCGATCGTCTCCAGCGCCAGGGGATGCTCCCCGGCGGCGCGGATATGCAGCCCCACCTTGGTGCGGTTCAGGAACCAGGTAAAGAGTGGAATCATGATAAATCCGAAGTACACGATGGGCGTCTGGTTAAAGAACATCCGGCCCAGAATCGGTATGCGTGACAAACCGGGAATCGCCCAACGATAGGCGGAGAGACTCACCGGAATAGAGTCGGTAGTACCCGGATGCCCCACGATCAGAATCATCAAATAGGCAGTAATTCCCAGGGCCAGCACGTTGAGTACGGCCCCACTGACCACGTGATTCAAATGCAGACTCACCGTGGCAAAGGCGTGAAGCATGCTGAAAATGCCTCCGAAGACAATCGCCGCCAGCAGGCCGAGCCAGGGGTTACCGGTGGCGCCGGCCACGATCGCCGCGGTGAACGCCCCGATCGTCATGATCCCTTCCATGGCGATATTCACAATACCCGATCGCTCGCACACCACGGCACCCATAGCGGCGATGCCGATGGGGGTGGCGTTACGCACCATCGCGGACAGCAGGTTCACGATAAATTCGTAGGTCCACATCTTAAGCCTCCTGTCCTTCAGCCGCGGCAATCTGCTCGCGCGCCGCCTGCTCACGCTTCCGGTCGCGACGGATATTGCCGATGGCGGTATAAATGTAGCGGGCCACCACCAGGAAGAGAATCGTACCCTTCACGATCTCTACGATCGCGCTGGGGGTTGAGGTAGTGCGCGCCATGAACTGCCCCCCGGCATCCAACATACCCCACAGGAGGCCAGTAAAGATCACACCTATCGGACTTCCTCCAGCCAACAGCGCTACGGAAATTCCATTCCAGCCGTATCCCGCCTGCAGGTTTTCAAATAATCGGTGGTCAAGACCGTTCACCTGGTTAAACCCGGCAAGGCCCGCGAGAAAACCGGCGATCAGCAACGCCCGGAAGATATTCTTGCCCACGGAAATGCCCTGCGCCCGGGCGGCGTCTTTGTTCTCTCCCACCGCACGGATCTCGAACCCCCAGCTGGTGTGGTACAGAACGTAATGAATGAAGAGCGCCACCACGATCGCGATGAGAATTCCCGTGTGCACTCGGTAGTTTGCGTTGGGCAGCCACTCCTGCATCCGTGGCAGAAACGAGTTCTCCAGGATCCGCGTAGTCACGTAGGGGTGGGTACTGTCGGCAGGATCGCCGCCGTTGGCCCGAATGAAAATGGGCGACAGATAGCGGGCCGTGTGCGCCAGCATCATCGTGGTAATGACCTCGTGGGCCCCGGTGCGCACCTTGAGAACGGCGGGAATAATCATCCAGATCGCTCCCAGCAGGCCGGCAAAGATAAACACCAGCGGTATGGTAACCAGCGCCGGCATCGCGAGCCGCAGACTCAACCAGGTGGCCGCCATGGCGCCCATGTAGTACTGCCCCTCGGCACCGATATTAAACAGACCCGCCTTGAAGGC
>JAWOCO010000231.1:0-4174 GCA_046483765.1 Alkalispirochaeta sp.
CCGCCTGCCATGTTTCTTCCCGGCGTTGATTTTGCAAGGAGGTCAGTTCGTCTGTGTTTTTCAACTGTCGTTTATGAAAATGTGTACCGTTTCAAGACGGGATTTGGTGGAGCGATTATTAACCGTCCCGGGTGTTGGGATCTGGTGCGATCGCCGGTGGTGGGGGGGATGTTTCGTACCGCCGAGCGCGGGCGGCGTTGGTATTACCATGAGTTCAAGAAGAGGCTCCGCCGATGAGTAGGGGGCGGGTATTGAGCAGGTGTCGGGTGATGAGTGGATGCCGGGTCGAACGGAGCCTGTTGGCGCTGCTTGCCGTGTCCGTCGCGGTGGTGTTCGCACTGGCGGGGTGCGCCGGGAGCCCCGAGGAACTTCCCCCGGGAGAGCTTCCGCTGGTCACCGACGGTCCCGGGGTGGATCCGATTGCCTCCGACGATCCCCTGCAGTTTACCTTCGATCGGCGAGGATTCACCGGCGATGTCGTGGCGGTGCAGGTGGCGGCGTTTGTCACGGAGGATGCAGCGGAAGGTGCGCTGGAGCGGGACGATCAGGCGCAGGACGATCAGGCGCGGGCCGATCAGGCACAGGTCGATTCCGAATCCCCGGCGGCGCGGCGGTGGGAGCTGACCCCCGAATCGCAATCTCCCCTACGCATCACGCTGCCGTTAGACGGTCTGGAAGACGGGGTGGCGTACGAGCTGGAGTTTACGCTGGTGAACGCTGCCGGTGTGCGGGCGGTGGTTGCCAATCGGGTGCCGCTGACCTTGCGGCTGGGACTGCCGCGGCCGGTTCCCCGGGAGCGGGAGCTGGTTACGCTTTCCCGCCGGCAGCCGCTCTCCTGGCGGTTTCCGGAGGCAGCCGGGCAGAACGGGGGTCCCACAGACGAGGAAACGCGCGCGGATCGCGAGACGGCTCTCCCGGCGGCGGGCGCGTCCGCGGTGGTGCGGATCAGCGGCGGCCCGCGGGACGGCAGCGAAGCGCCGGTGGCGGAGGTCGACGGTCCCTGGGAGCCGGAGGAGCCGTTGGTGGATGCCGGCGCCTTTACCCGCCGGGACGCGGTGGCGTGGCAGGTGCGGGTGGTGTCCCCGCAGGGAGTGCTGGGGCCGTGGTCCCCC
This sequence comes from Alkalispirochaeta sp., assembly GCA_046483765.1. GTDB lineage: Bacteria > Spirochaetota > Spirochaetia > DSM-27196 > Alkalispirochaetaceae > Alkalispirochaeta. The sequence continues at coordinate 1,113 of JAWOCO010000231.1, forward strand.
GAGGGGCAGCTCCACTTTGATCCCGGCCGGGCAGTTCCGCGACCCCGAGCGCACACCGGCGGTGGTGAGGCGGTGGTGGCCACCCCGGGCCTCAGCTGGCAAGCGCCGGCGGGGGCCGTTGCCTACCGCGTGGAGGTAGGCGCGGGGGACTCGAGCGAAGAGAGCGCCGGTGGCGACGGTGGTGATAGTGGCGCCGGTGATGACCGTGGCGCCGGTGGCGATAGTGGCGCCGGTGGCGATAGTGGCGCCGGTGGCGATAGCGGCGCCGGCAACTCAGATCGCCCCACCGCCGGAGGAGACTCCGCCGAGCGGATCGTCCGAGAGACGGAGGTTCCCCAGCTGCGGCTAGATCCGGGAGAGCTGGAGCGCCTCCTCGACGGTGCGGCGACGCGCACCATCCGGTGGCGGGTGGCGGCGATCGGTCCGGACGGGGTGGAAACGCCCGTTTCGGACCCCTTTGCGTTTCGCTACGTGCCGTTCATGGGCGGGCTGGAAACGGTGGTGCCGGTGAACTCCCGGGTGACGGTGGTATTGGGAAGCTCCGAGGCGGAGCAATCCGATGAACGGCCGGCGGTACCGGTGGCGCTGCAGCTCCCCTTTGAAATGACGCGCTATCCGCTGACCAATCGGGTGGTGGCGGCGCTGGTTGCGTTGGAGGTGTCCGCCGGGCGCATGGAAGTGATCGACGGTGTCGTGCGCACCACCGCTGATGCCCCACGGATGCTGATCGGCCTGGAGGCGCTGGATTTTGGGGCGCAGGGGGGATTAGAGGTCGTGGAGGAGCGGCTTGTCGCGCGGGACGGATACGCCTCCCATCCCGCGGTGGGGCTCTCCTGGTACGGCGCGGTGGCCGTGGCCAACGCGTTGTCGCTCCTGGAGGCGCGGGAACCGGTGTACGAGGGAGTTCACTCCGCCGAGGAGGAAATCGTCATGCATCCGGAGCGGGACGGCTACCGGCTGCCCACCGAGGCGGAGTGGGCGGCAGCGGTGGCCGCGCGGCAACGCATCGTTGCCGGGGCGGAGCTCACCGTGATCGAGGAACGGGAGCTCTCCACCAGCGATCTGCGGAGGATTAATCACCTGCGCAGCGGCGACCGGTGGGAAGATCCGCGCCCACCGTACACGCGCAACGGTGGACCCACCTCTCCAGTGGGGAGTGTGGGAGCGGGCTCTCCCCTGGGAATATCGGATTTGCTCGGCAACGTCTGGGAATGGACCTCCGACTGGTACGACCCGCAGTGGTACCGGCGGATCAGTGAGGGTGAGGTCGAGTCACCCTGGCAGGGACCCGACGAACCGGTTGCCGACGTGTACGGCCGACTGCTGCGCACGGTCCGGGGTACCGCCTGGAATACACCCCGCGGCGAGGTGCGCCCCGGCAACCGGGGAGGATTCGCGCCGGAGGCCACTAGCCACAGTATCGGCGTGCGCCTCGTGCGCAGCCTGCAGTAGCGGCGGGCGTGAGCGTGGTGCGTTGTCTTAGGAGCGCGCGGCCGGCGCTTGGTGCGCAGCCTGCGGTAGCGGCGGCACTACTCCCCGATACCGTACTGCCGCTCGAGCTGCTCGTAGTAGTTTATCACCTGGCGCACGTAGTCTCGCTTCTCCGGATAGCGCTTGTAGGAGAAGGACCGCTTAAATCCATACACGATGATGTTCTTGAGCTGCTTCGGGGTGATTTCGAAGTTGTTCAACGCCAGCTGAATCTCATCGGTCACCGTAGTGTGTGAGATGAGGCGGTTGTCGGTACAGAACGACACGGAGAGTTTGTTCTCCAGCATCTTCTTCAGCGAGTGGTCCGCCACGGAGGTGAGATCGGGAGCGGTCTGCAGGTTGCTGGTAAGACACACTTCGATGGTGGTGCGGTTGTCGGCGATATAGTTCACCAGCCGCTGAATATACTGGTCGGTGTCGCTGATCTTGGGGTCACGGATATGGCTCGGATCGAAGAGGCGCATGCCGTGGCCGATCCGGTCCGCGTGGAGTTTGGTGATCGCCTGGAAGATCGATTCCGGCCCGTACGCCTCACCGACGTGGACCGTCTTGTTCAGGAAGTGGCGGTGAACGTAATCAAACGCCTCCTCATGGTCCCCGGCGGGATAGCCGTGCTCGCTGCCGGCCAGATCAAACGCCACCACCTGAATGTCGCTCTCGTTTCTGAGCTTCACCGTGGCTCGGGCCAGTTCACTGGAGGCCAGTTGAATGATCTCGGTGGAATCGGAGTAGCTATGAACTGAGCTCAGCGCTCGGTAGTACTGCGAGAAGTTGGGGGCAAAGAAGCGCATGGCGATGACGATAATTCCGTAGTCAAACTCCGGTTCCCCCGCGGCGAGGGCGGTGTTGATCTCCGTTCGGGCGCGGCGGAGGCCCGCATCCACCGCGTGCATTACCTGCTCAAAACTCAGCTGATCGCTCATGTGTAGCTGCGGCGCAAAGCGCACCTCCAAGTGGCGCACGCCCTCGGCAAAGTTATCAATAGCCAGCTCGTAGGCGATATGCTCCAGATGCTCCTGGCGCTGCATCACCTTGTTGGTCAGCCCGAATCCCCGCAGGTACTCATCGAGGCTGGCGTAATGGGGTTTGAAGACGATCTCATTCAGCCCCTCCGGCGTATACGACGGAAGATCGATCTTCTCCTCTTTGGCGATATCGATCAGGGTCTGCTCTCGGAGGCTCCCGTCCAGGTGGACATGAAGGTCGGTTTTGGGAATTTTGCGAACGAATTCTTCCGGATACTGTGTCATACTCTCATCATAGCGATGAACGGGACTGTGACGCTACTCATTCTGTGGTTCTTATGGATGATTCCCTCGCCTCCTGTGGCCGCCTCCGACGAGATACGCCTGGAGCTCACGGTCTTTCCTCCGGAGGCGGAGGTGACGCTGGCCCCCCCTGAGGATTATGGCGGTGATTTTGAAGTGGCGGTCCCCCGCCACGCCACCAGCGGCGGTGGCGCCCCGCAACGGATCTACTCCTCCCTTCCGCCGGGAACCCAGATCCGAATCACCGCGCCGGGCTACCATGAACGGGTGGTTCACCTCCCCGGCGCGGGTGGTGCGGGATTC
>JAWOCO010000325.1:0-4915 GCA_046483765.1 Alkalispirochaeta sp.
ACTTCGTGGCGGTGGGCGGTGATGCCCGCATCGCGGCACAACGGGTGGGCACGAAAGAGGGCGAGCATTTCTCCGTGATCGACCGCAGCGCCTTTGAGAGGTTTCTCGCGGAGTTACAGCAGCGCACCCTGGACGAGTGTGTGCGGGAGCTGAACCTCACCTACACCGAAGCGGAAGGTCTGTTGCCGGCGCTGCTTTCCTACAAGCTGTTTATGGAGGCCACCGCGGCGGAGCAGCTGATCGTGCCGGATGTGAGTATTCGCGAAGGGGTGCTGATTAACTTTGCCGTGGGCCGGCGCGGTCCGATGCGGCAGGAGTTTGCCGAGCAGGTAATCAACTCCACCGTGGGCCTGGGCCGTAAGTTCCACTTTGATGAATCCCACGGCATGCACGTGGCCCAACTGGCGGTGAGCCTCTTTGATCAGTTTGCCGAGGAACACGGCATGGAAGAACACCCCCGCCTCTTGCTGGAAGTGGCGGCGATCATCCATGACATCGGCAATTTTATTCGCGCCTCCGGACACCACAAGCATGGACAGTACATCGTGGAAAACTCGGAGATCTTCGGACTGTCCCGTTCGGATATCCGCATTCTGGCAAACGTGGTTCGCTACCATCGGGGCGGCAACCCCAACTCCGGTCACACCGACTACGCTTCACTGCGGCGGGAGCACCGCATGCTGGTGCTCAAGCTGGCGGCGCTGCTGCGGGTGGCGGATGCCCTGGACCGGGGCCATGTGCAGCGGGTGCGGGGGTTCACGCTGGAGAAACAGGACGACGACGTGACCTTGCGGTGTGACTACTCCGGTGATATTTCGATCGAACAGTACGCCCTGCGCCAGAAGGGCCGCCTCTTTGAAGAGGTCTTCGGATTTGGAGTGTTAGCAGTATGAGTGGACCGTATATCAATCGTGAACTGAGTTGGATCGAGTTCAACGCCCGGGTACTTTCGGAGGCGGAAAACCCCGATGTGCCGCTGCTGGAACGGCTCAAGTTTCTGAGCATCGTGGCCTCCAACTTTGATGAGTTCTTCATGGTGCGCGTGGCCACGGTGAAGCGCCAATTCATGCTGAACAAAGTTTCCACCTGTCCCACCGGCATGAGTCCCAAAGACCAGCTCACCGCGATTCGCGCGCGGGTGGCGGAGCTCTCCGAGCGTACCTACCAGGCGCTGCTGGACGACATCTTTCCCGCGCTGGCGGAGCACCGTCTGGTACGGGTGAAGCGGGAGGAGTGGGACGCGGAGCAGCAGAGTTTCGTGAAGCGCTTCTTCCGGGAGCGCGTGTTTCCCGTGCTCACCCCGGTGCGCGCGCAACCGGGCGACGGTCTGCCGGCGGTGGGGAACTTACGACTGCACGCGGCGTTTCTGCTGGAGCCCAGCCCAGAGGCGCGGGCGGAATCGGTGGGGCTGTCAGCCTTCACGTCGCCGGCGAGCGGTGAGGCTTCCGGCGCTGATGCCGCCGCCGCAGCGGCTCAAGGTGCCGCGGCTAACGGTGCCGCGGCCAACGGTGCCGCGCCTGCGGCAGCCACCGCCGCCACCTCCAGCGGTGCCCCGTCCCAGGAACGCGGCGAGGAGCCACTGCTGGCGATCGTGCAGGTGCCGCCCTCCCTGGAGCGGGTGGTCTACCTGCCTACCACCGATGCGGATATCGTGGCGTTCACCTTCCTGGAGCAGGTGATCCTCTCCGAGGCGTACCAACTCTTTCCCGGGTTCACCGTGACGGAGCAGTGTCTCTTTCGCGTCACCCGGGATGCGGATTTTGGGGTGGATGAGGAGCGGGACGAGGACTTTGTGGAGGCGATGGAACAGGTGATCGAGACGCGGGACCGCAGCGATGTGGTGCGGCTCAACATCAACCGTGGCTCCCAGCGACTGCGGAGGATACTCACCGATGCGCTCTCCCTGGAGGAGGATGAAGTCTACGAGAGCGCGGATCCCCTGGAACTGCGCAACTTGATGGACGTGGTTTCCATTGATGGGTTCAACGAGCTCCGCGACCCGGTGTGGAAGAGCATGCCCTCGCCCTGGGTGGACGAGGAAGAGGCGATCTGGGACAGCATTCGTAAGCGCGATATTCTGCTGCACCACCCCTATGAGAGCTTTGATCCGGTGGTGCGCATGGTGCAGGAGGCGGCGGACGACCCTAAGACGCTGGCGATCAAGATGACGCTCTACCGCACCAGCGGCAACTCCCCGATTATTAAGGCGCTGGAACGGGCTGCGGAGAACGGCAAACAGGTATCTGTGCTGGTGGAGCTCAAGGCACGCTTTGATGAGGAGCGCAACATCGGGTGGGCGCAGCGACTGGAGCGGGCTGGAGTGATCGTGATCTACGGTGTTGCTCGGCTCAAGGTCCACGCCAAGGCGATGCTGATTATTCGTCGTGAACGGGACGGGGTGCGGCGCTACGTCCACCTGGGTACCGGCAACTACAACGACAAAACCGCCAAGCTCTATACCGACCTGGGGCTCATGAGCTGTGATGAGACGCTGTGCTACGAGGTGGGGCGCTTCTTTAACGCGATCACCGGCTACTCGGTGATCCCCGGTCTGCAGAAGCTGGCCATGGCGCCGGTGGGCATGAAGCGTCGGCTGATCGAGTTGATCCGTCGCGAGGGCAGCCGCGCCACCGGCGGAGGCAGTGGGCTGATTATCGCCAAGATGAACTCCTTGGCCGACCCGGAGATCATCGACACACTCTACGAGGCGTCCCAGGCGGGGGTGGAAATCCGGCTCAATATCCGCGGGATCTGTATGTTGGTACCGGGAATCCCCGGGGTAAGTGAGAATATTTCGGTGGTGAGTATCGTTGACCGCTATCTGGAGCATTCTCGGGCGTTCTACTTTGATAACGGCGGCAGTGCCGAGGTCTACCTTTCCAGTGCCGATTGGATGCCGAGGAATCTGGAGAAGCGGGTGGAGGTGATGTTTCCGGTGGAGAACCCCGATATTCGCCGCCGGCTCCGGCGCATCCTGGATCTCTTCTTCCAGGATACCACCAAGGCGCACCGCCTGCTCTCCGACGGGTCGTGGCGGAGGATCAGCGCCGAGGATACGACGGGCTCCCCATCGGGGGCGCCGGGTGCCGCAGCGCCCGGCTCCGCTGAAGCGGTGCGGGCGCAGGAGGCGGCGTACCACCGCATTCGGGACCGTCTCTCCGGAGATGAGCCGGAGAATCGCCAGGAGTTCAAGGTCCGCCGTAAACCGCCCAAATAATGCAGCGGTTCACCCCTTTCCTGGTTCCCATTCTTCTAAGTGTGGCGCTGGCCGGCTCGTTTCTGCTGCCGGCGTACCAGTGGGCGGTGGGACTCCCGGCGTTGGCCGTTCTGGTGAGCTGGGGCGTACGCTATGTACGCCGGCAGCGCGCACTCCTCAGTGAGCAGGAACAGCGGCATGACCGGCGGCGGCAGTTGCTCTCCACTCTGGCCCACGAGGTGCGCACCCCCCTCACCGTGATTCGATCCAGCATTACCATACTGATGGATGAGGAACGCAGTGGTCCCCTCTCCGATAAGCAGCGCCGCTTTGTGGGGAGCATTTACGGCAACGCCCAGCGCCTGGAGGCGCTCACCGAAAACATCCTGGCCGGACTCAAGATCGAGAGCTGGAGCGAGTCGCTGCGCCTGCGGCCGGTGGATCTGCGCAAGGAGGTGGTCTCGGTGGTGCGGACGATGGAGCCCGCGCTGGCCCCTCGAGAACAGCGCATACACTACATGTTTCCCTCGATGCTTCCCCGGGCGCAGGCGGATCCGCAGTGGATCGGGCAGGTCCTGGTGAATCTGATTCACAACGCCGGCAAGTATACCGATGTCGGGGGAACGATCGACATTACCGTCACCGAAAACGAGCATTACCTGGTGCTGTCGGTGTCCGACAACGGCGCCGGCCTGTCCAACCGGCGGCCCGATGTCTTTGAGCCTTTCGTGCAGGGCGATCCCCAGGGCCCGGCGAGCAGTGAGGGAACGGGTCTGGGGCTGGCGATCGTGAAACGGGTAATTGCGCTCCACGGCGGCGAGGTGTATGTGGCCTCGCGGCAGGATGGGGGAACCACCGTGTCGGTGACGTTAAAGAAGGCGGGAACGCATGGGTGAGGAGACGCGGGGCGCCACCATTCTGGTGGTGGAAGATGAGCCGGATGTTCGGGATATTCTGGAGTATCTCTTTACCGTGGAGGGATACACGGTACTGGTGGCCTCCTCGGCGGGAGCGGCGTGGCAGAATGTCTCCACCGGCAATCCGGATCTGGTTATCCTGGATGTGGAACTTCCCGACGAAAGTGGTCTGGCGTTTTGCCGCCGGGTGAAGCCGCTGGGGATTCCGGTGATCATGGTGAGCAGCCACGATCGCGACGACGAGGTGGTGGCGGGTCTCGAAACTGGGGCCGACGACTACGTACGCAAGCCGTTTAACAACCGAGAGCTCCTGCTACGGGTGCGGCGCTTGCTGGAGCAGAACGCCACCGCTGGTGCGGGGCGGTCAACGCTGAGGGTAGTGGTGGGGGATCTCTTGGTGGATCGGGAGGCCGCTCGCGTGTGGCGCGGCGAGCGGGAGATCCATCTCACCCCCACCGAGTGGAACATCCTGGATCTGCTGGTGGGGCAACGCGGCCAAGCGCAGAGCGTCGAGCGTATTCTGGAGCACGTCTGGCATACCACCACCTGGGAGGGTGGGGCGGAAATGGTGAAGGTAAACATTCGCCGCCTGCGCCACAAGATTGAGCGCGATCCGCAGCAGCCGCAGATCGTGATCAACCGCCGGGGTCGCGGGTACCTGGTAGAGTAGAAAAATGTTACCTAAATGTTTCTTGTGGGAATCTCACCGCCGACTCACACTGTAGCAACAGATTCAGGTCACAAACCTAATAGGAGGTCCCTACATGAAACGAATTATCAGTGTTCTGATCATTCTGGCTCT
>JAWOCO010000068.1:0-10118 GCA_046483765.1 Alkalispirochaeta sp.
TTTCACATTAAAGATGTGTATGGTTCGATGGAATATGCCGGCCACCTCGATTTAATGTTTGTGGCCAATACCCGCGACAGGTATTCGTTCTATTTAAAAACCGGTGTGGTCCTGTTGATCATTGGTAAAAACCGACATAATCAGCGCCGGCATACCCACCGCCGCCGCGGTAAACAGCAGCGCCCCAGTCACTCCGATCAGCAGAAGCAGTCCCAACGATCGCCGAACCCCGGCCACATCACGCCGCCCCCAGAACTGCGACGCAAACACCGCGCCCCCGCTGCCCACGCCAAACTGAAACAGCATCAGCATGAAGAAAATCTGGTTTCCCAGGGCGATGGCCCCGATCTGAACCTCGCCCAACTGCCCCACCATAAAGGTGTCCGCCAGATTGAGGGAGGTCATCATCAGCGTCTGCAACGCGATGGGAAGCGCCATATGCAGCAAATGAGGTATAAAGGCGAAGCGCGGTGATAACGATTTCATCGGTGCCGCTACCCTATCCAGATGGTCCGTGGGGGGCAAGTACAATCGAACTCACGGTTCTGCGGCGCGCCACCGCTCCCCCGTCGGCGCTTCCCGCCGGCGGGGCGTCGGATGCTGCCCGCCACCCGGTGTGATATAGTGTTACGCATGTGTATTACCAAATTCTTCATACATTTCTCGACGAACGCAGCGCCCCCGGCGCGGCGTGCCCGTCGGTGCAATATACCCATTGCCGTGCTGGTTGTGGCGAGTCTGCTCCCCGCTGCGGTGTCCGCAGGGGGGCAGCGTGAACCCGGTTCCGCGGGCAGCTCCAGCGACGCCGCCGGCGATGCGCCCGCTCCCGCGGAGGATCTGCGTCCCGCCCGGGTCGAGTTCCTGGTGGGCGAGGTCACGATCAATGGTGATGCCGCGGAGATCGGAGACCCCGTCCCTGCCAGCGCGGAGATCATCACCGGCGGTGACGGTCGGGTGGAAATCGTCTTTGGCTCCGGCAACATTATTGAGATTCGCCCCGGCACGGAGCTGACGCTGGACACCGCCAATCCGACCAACGGCATAGATCTCCGTCGCGGCCAGTTTGCCGCAGTCTTTGATCGCCTGGAGACGATCGGTATGGGGCGGGACGATACCTTTGGCGTCCAGACCCCATCCACCGTTGCCGGGGTCCGGGGAACGGCATTCTTCGTAGCGGTAGAATCCGACGATCAGACGTATGTCTGCACCTGCAATGGGACCTTGAACTTTGGCGATGATGGTGAGCTGAGCGTCACCGCCGCCCGCCACGAGGCGTACCGCTTCGTGGCCGACGGGCAAACCGCCCAACGCATTCCGGCGCCGGAGCTCTACCATACCACCGACGAGTTCAACCGCCTCGCGGAGGTGGTGGATGTCTCGATCGAGTGGGGAGAAGAGTAGCGCCGGGGTTAGCCCGGCGTGCTGATCCTGCTCGGTTTACAGCTCCTGGTGGATAATCTCCCACTCCCACTCTTCCCGGGGACGCTCGGCGGCTTGCCGGTGAAAATCCAGGTAGTGGCGAGCGATCGTGGCGCCGTCGTAGGTGCCGCCCTCGGTGACCGGACGGGTGATCGTCACCGTGGCCACATTGATCCCCTCCGGGGTGAGTTCGGCGTGTAGATTCTGTACCCAGTTACGCAGCGCCGCTTTTCCCACGGAGTGGGAGGCGCTAAAGGTAGCCGGCAGGATGCCAAAGCCGCCGCCGGTGTACAGCAGCGTCCCGGACCCGCGCTTCTTCATGCCCGGAAGCACGGCGGCGGTGGTGTACAGCGCCCCGAAGAACATCGCCGGCAAGGTATCGATTACCTCCTGGGCGGTGAGTTCGCTGGGGGGCGTCTTCACCATGGTGGCCACGTTGTAGATCGTCACCGCGGGGACTCCCATTTGGTTTTGAACCGTCTCCAGGGCGCTCCGAATCGAGTCTTCATCGGTGACATCGGCGGTGGCGGTGGTCACGGTGCCGGCACCGGCCTGTTTTGCTTCCTCCGCGATCGCGTTCAAGGGGTCCTGCGAGCGCGCGATCAACGCCAGGTCAAAGCCCTCCGCCGCAAACGTTCGGGCGATATGGCGACCCATGGTGGGGCCGCATCCAACAATGATACATAGTTCTGCCATAGTCCCACTATAGCAAGAATTTTCTCCTCCGGGTACGCTGGGGCGATGCCCGATCTTCTCGATCTCAACTTCGTACAACTGGCCATTATTCTTGCCGCCGGTGTGGCCGCCGGATTCATTAACACCCTCGCCGGCGGTGGCTCGCTGCTGACGATACCGGCGCTGCTCTTTGCGGGCCTCGCCTCACCGGTGGCAAACGCCACCAATCGAGTGGCGGTGGTCATGCAATCCCTGGTGGCGGCGGGGCGCTTCCGGCAGAAGAAGGTGTTCGTCCTGGCCGAGGCGCTGCCGATGCTGATTCCCGCGTTCGTGGGTTCGGTAATCGGTGCCTCCATCGCGGCGGAACTGGACCAGCGCGTCTTCGACATCGTCCTGGGTATCGTGCTGGTCTCCATGGTGGCAACGCTCTTTTTCAACCCCGCCCGCCTGGCGGAACGGTTTGTGGCCAGCGGTGACGGAGCCGGTCCCACGGTGCTGCACCGCGTGATGACGGTGGTGGCGTTCTTCGGCATCGGACTGTATGGCGGATTCATTCAGGTGGGAGTAGGATTCCTGCTGATTATCGGCATATCAACCCTCTTCGGATTTGACTTGGTAAAGACCAACGCCGTAAAACTGCTGGTGGTGGGGCTGTACTCCCTCTTTGCCCTGGCGATCTTTGCCTGGCACGGTCAGGTGCTGTGGCTTCATGGCGTCGTGCTGGGAGTGGGAAACGTGCTGGGGGCCCTATTGGGTGTGAGACTGGCGCTGCACCGCGGCACCGGCGCGGTGAAGGCGGTGGTAGTGGTGGCGGTGGTGTTGTCGGCACTCCGGCTCTTCGGGGTCCTGAATTAGTTATGGCACGGACGCAGGACCTCGGCGGTGAGCGATGGGATGTGGTTGTGGTGGGCGGCGGCCCCGCCGGGATGATCGCCGCCGCCCGCGCCGCGGAACACGGATGCCGAACGCTCCTGATTGAGAAGAACCCCACGCTGGGGAAGAAACTTCTCATCACCGGTGGTGGTCGGTGCAACGTCACCACCGCCCTCAGTGACCTCCATGATCTCACCGCCCGCTACGGGGAGGAGGGCAAATTCCTGTACAGTCTCTTCGCCCGCTTCTCTCCCGACGATACCCGGGCGCTCCTGCAGCGCTTCGGCCTGGCCACCAAGGTGGAGGCGGAACACCGCGTCTTTCCGGTTACCGACAGCGCCGCCTCGGTGCGCGATGTGTTCGCCGCCTACCTATCGGAGACCGGCGTGACGCTGGTTTTGGATCGCTCGGTGGTGGGGTTGGTAGTGGAAGATGGCCGCGTGGACGGCGTGAAGACGCACCGGGGTGAGGTGATTCGCGCCGGAAGAACGATTCTTGCGATGGGCGGTGTATCCCGGCCGGAGACCGGCTCCACCGGTGACTGGTTTCCGTGGCTCCGGGAACTGGGAGTTCCGGTGCGCGATCCCGAGGCATCGCTGGTTCCGGTTCGTACACCGGACCGTTGGGTGCATGAGCTGCAAGGGGTGGCGCTGGCGGACGCAGGAATCCACGTGGAGGCGCTTCCTGCAGTCTCTGCTTCCGAGAGCGGCCGCCGCAGCGGCGCGTCCGGGACCGTGAGCGATCGGTCGCAGTGGGGAAACGCCCGTCGCGTCCTCTCCCGACGGGGAAAACTGCTCTTCACCCATTTCGGACTCAGTGGCCCGGTAGTACTCAACGCTGCCTCCGAGATCCAGCGCCTGGCGGGGGGCGCCCCGATTCGGCTCGTGATCGATCTCCTTCCCGGCCAAGATGGGGGAGCGTTGCACCAACGGTTCACCCCCGGTGCCGGGGGCGGAGGTTCCCGGCTCGCCGGCAGTACTCCCGTGAAGTCGGTGTTGCGAGAGCTGGTGCCCGCCCGTCTGGTGGAAACGCTGTGCAACGCCGCAGGGGTGAGGAGTACCACCCGCCTGGCGGAGATCTCTCGCAAGCAGCGGCGAGCTCTGGTGGATGCACTGAAAGGGCTACCCTGCGCCTATTCGGGACTGATGGGGCAGGACAAGGCGGTCGTTTCCAGCGGTGGCGTGCATCCCTCGGCGATCGACTTCCGCACGATGTACCTCTACAGCTGGCCGTCGCTGGCGGTGCTCGGGGACATGGTGGACGTAGACCGTCGCAGCGGCGGGTTTAGTCTCCAGATCTGCTGGGCCGGGGGCTGGGTGGCGGGTGATGCGTGCGCAAAATGAGCAAATGAAACATCGGCTAATAACGGATGAAACGCAGTTGCAATAAACTGCAAAACAGTTGCAACTTTTTGTTGACATGGGGGCTATCTGGGTTACGATAGCTTCAGGAGGCCTTCATGGAAACGATTCAGGGTGTGGTTCAATTCTTTCTTGATCTCGGGGCGAGTGTCTTTCTCCCGATTATCGTGTTCTTTATGGCAGTTTCGTTCGGCGCTAAACCGGGACGAGCGGTGCGCAGCGCGCTTATGGTGGGCGTGGGCTTCGTAGGAATCGGCGTCGTATTAAATATTCTGTTTTCTAACCTGGGCCCCGCGGCGGAAGCCATGGTGGAGCGCTTTGGCATTGAGCTCAGCATTATCGATGTGGGGTGGCCCGCGGCATCGGCGATCGCCTTCGGCTCCAACATTGCGATTCTCATTATTCCCACCGTGATTCTGCTTAACGTGGTGCTCCTGCTCACCAAAGTGACCCGCACGATCAACGTGGATATTTGGAACTTCTGGCACTTTGCCTTCGTGGGGGCGATGGTCCAGGCGATTACCGGAAATATCTGGCTGGGGCTCGTTTCGGCGCTGCTCTTTGCCGCGGTTATCCTCTTCTTTGCCGACTGGACCGCCCCGGCGGTGCAAAAACTGATGGGTATGCCCGGCATATCCCTGCCCCACGGCTTTTCCACCGCCTTCGTCGTTCCGGCGATGATCGTGGACAAGATTATCGACCGCATTCCCGGTCTCCGAGACATACAGGCGGATCCCGAATCGATTCAGAAACGCTTCGGGGTGTTTGGCGAGCCGGTACTGCAGGGGCTGCTGATCGGTGCAGTAATCGCGATGATCGCCTACGCCGGTGAGGGTGCCGCCTCAGCCTGGATCACTCAGGTGCTGCAAGTTGGAATCTCCTTGGCGGCGGTGATGGTGCTTATGCCGCGGATGGTGTCGCTGCTGATGGAAGGGCTCATTCCGCTCTCCGAGGCAGCCCGGGAGTTTCTGCAGAAACGCGCCGGTGACCGGGAGATCTACATCGGTCTGGACTCCGCCATCGCCATCGGACATCCCACGTCTATTGCCACTTCGCTGCTTATGGTCCCGATCACCCTGGTGCTCGCGGTTATTCTGCCCGGCAACCGGGTGCTCCCCTTTGGAGACCTGGCAACGATTCCATTCATGGTGGCCATGATGGTTCCTATCGTACGCGGAAACGTAGTGCGCGCCACCATCACCAGTACCGTAGTAATGATCCCCACCCTGTACATCATGAACGCCATCGCCGGAGTGCACACCCAAGTGGCACAGGCCGCAAATTTTGAGTTCCCCGAGGGAGCCACGATGATTACCAGCATGGTGGACGGGGGTAACTGGCTGGCGGCGCTCTTTACCCTGGCTGCGAACAGTTTCTGGATCGGGAATGGGCTGATTCTGGTGGCGCTGATCGTACTTTGGGCGCTGTTCCGTCGCAATCGTGACGCGTGGCATCGGGTCGCCGGCGCCTATGAGGATTAAGGAGCGGCCATGACGTCTATATCCCTGCAGTTTAGCGACTTGGTGAAGCCTGAGTGTGTCTTTGAAAATCTGGTGGCCGACTCCCGGGATGAAGCGCTTACCGTGATGAGCCGGTATCTGGTTGATTCCGGGTACTGCCATGCGAGTTTTCCAGAGGCGATTCTCGAACGGGAGCGGATCCACCCCTCGGGGCTTCCCATGCCGGGGCATAAGATCGCGATTCCGCATACCGATGCGGATCACGTGAAACACTCCGTACTGCTCTTTGCCCGGCTCAAGAACCCAGTTCAGTTCTTTTCCATGGGTAGTCCCGATGAGCAACTTCCGGTACAGATGATTTCGATGTTTGCCCTGAAGGAGAAAAAACTCATCGGGGACATGCTGGAAACGCTGATCACCGTCTACCAGCACGATGAAGTGCTGGACGCGATTTTGAACGCCACTGACGGGAACGAGATCTACCGGATTCTTCAAGACGCGGTGAAAACGCACGGGAAGCGGTAGCATGCTCCTCCAAGGAATATCAGCATCTCCCGGGGTGGTCCATGGACAGGCGGTACTCTTCACGCGCCCCGAGCTCCCGGTGATCGCCGGGCCGGGCTCGGGGTTCGATGTGGAGCACGATCGCCTGTTGCAGGCGGTGGATGCGGCCGTTTCAGAACTGGTGGCGCTCAAGGAAAAGACCCGCGCCAATCTGGGTGATGAGTATGCCCATATCTTTCGCTCACAGCAGACGATTGCCGAGGATGAAAGCATCCTGGGCGAGGTGGAAGAGGTGCTGCGAGAGGCGCAGGTCTGCGCGGAAGAAGCGCTGCGTACCGTGTTTGACAACTATCGTTCTCTCTTTGCAGAACTCAGCGATGACGACTACAACAAGGGGCGTGCGGCGGACATTGAGGATGTGTACAAGCGTATTCTTCGGCAGTTGCTGGGAGTGGGGGAGATCAATCTGTCCAGTTTGGCCCCCAACAGCATTATCGTGGCGGAAGAACTCTACCCCAGCGACACTGTACTCATGGACGCCGGTCAGGTGGACGGCCTGATCACGGAGCGCGGCGGTCCCACCTCGCATGTGGCGATCCTCGCCAAGAATCTGGGAATTCCGGCGGCGGTTCGGGTGGCCGGCGCGTTGGAGTCGATCACCGACGACGATACGGTGGTATTGGATACGGCGGATGTTGATGAAGCGCGCATTTTCATCAACCCCGATCCCGAGACCCGCCGGCTCCTGGTTGCCCGCGAAGCGGAACTTACCCGCCATAGAGACCGAGTTGAACGCTATCGCGGGGAGCCCGCGGTAACCCCCGATGGTCAGGTGATTCACGTAGCGGCAAACGTCGGTTCCTCAGCCGAGTTGGAACCGGCCCGCCGGGCGGGGGCGGAAAGTATCGGACTGTATCGCAGTGAGTTTCTCTTTCTCAATTCCGCGGTCCTCCCGAATGAAGAGGTTCAGTATGAGGCGTACCGCCGTGCCGCCGAGGCGTTTCGTGGCGGTTCGGTAATCATCCGTACCTTGGACGTGGGTGGAGACAAACAGCTGCCCTCGATCACCCTGGGCAAGGAGGATAACCCCTTTCTGGGCAATCGCGCGCTTCGGCTCAGTCTGTCCCGGCCACCCCTGTTCCGCACCCAGTTGCGCGCGATCCTGCGGGCGGCGGCTGCGGGCAACGTGAAGCTCATGTTTCCCATGGTAGGCGGGGTTCCGGAACTCACCGAAGCGCTGGCAGTAGTGGAAGAGGTCAAGGACGAACTGCGTGCCGAAGGTGCCGTGTACAACCCGGATACTGAAATCGGTATCATGGTGGAGATCCCCTCCGCAGTGTGGGTGGCGGACGCCCTGGCACAGCGCGTCTCCTTTTTCAGTGTGGGAACCAACGATCTGACCCAATATCTGATGGCAGCGGATCGTCTCAACGGTGACGTGGAAAAGTACTATCGTGCCTTTGATCCGTCGGTGTTTCGGGCGATCCAGTACGTATCCGCAGCGGCCGCGCGGCACGATCGGTGGGTCGGGGTGTGCGGGGAACTGGGCGGATCTGCCCTGGCGATTCCCGCGCTCATTGGGTTAGGGGTCACCGAGCTCAGTATGAGTCCCTCCTTGCTGGCGGAGGCCACCTGGCTCATCCAGACGACACCGATCACCGTGGCGAGAGAACTGGCGGAATCGGTGGTTTCCCTCGACTCGCACACCGAAATAAAGGCATTATTGGAGCAGTTCTACGCGTCAAAGGAGTGACCTTCAACATGGCAGAAAAAAAGCGAATCCTGGTGGCCTGCGGTACGGCGATCGCTACCTCCACGGTGGTAGCGCGTAAAATAGAAGAGGAGCTGGGTAAACGCAACATTCCGGTGGAAACCACCCAGTGCAAGGCGGCGGAGGTGCCCTCCAAGGTAGCCGGCCACGACCTTGTGGTGACCACCACGTTTGTTTCCGGGACCGGCGATGTACCGGTGATTCATTCCGTCTCGTTTCTCACCGGGGTGGGTATCGAGAAGGACATCGAAAAGATCGTCGAATACCTCGCTGACTGATCCGCGGCGGCGCAGCTGATGGTGGAAAACCGGAAACAGCGCCTCTCGCGGCTGCTGAACAAGGTGCGGGTGGAGCAGCAGGTCTCCATCGAGGAGCTCTCCGACCATTTCGGCGTCTCCACGGCAACGATCCGTCGCGATATCAAGGAGCTGGAGAAGCAGCAGGCGGTGGTGCAGACGGTGGGTGGCGGAGTTATCTATCAAACGGAGCTCACCGGAGCGGTAGGGCCGCACAGTGCCGGACAGGCGATCGCCGAGAAGATCCGCATTGCCGAGTACTGCACCGAGCTGGTCCGGGAGCACGACGACATCCTGATCGGCCCCGGTACGACGACGTTTCTTGCCGGTAAGATCATGAGTGGTATCACTGACCGGCAGTTTCGGATTATCACCAACTCGCTGGAGCTCGCGGTGGAAACCAGTGTTGCCGGAAACATACGCACGGTGATTCTCGGGGGAGAAGTGTGGCACAAGCATTCCGTGGGACCGGAGGCGGGATACGAGTATTTTCACCACTGTCACCGGCAGCACACCCTGGTGATGTCTGCCGACGGCGTGGATCGCGAACAGGGAATCACCGTATTTGATTCTCAGGTGGTCCCCACGGTACAGCAAATGATCGAGGTGTCCAATCGGATCATTCTGGCGGTGGACGCCCGGAAGTTTGGCAGTGCCCGTTTTCACCGGATTGCCGATGTGGCGGCGGTATCCATGGTGGTTACCGATGAGAGTGCCCCCCGCAGCTACGTCGATTACCTGCGCGAGCAGGGAATCACGGTTGTTCTCGTTTAACCGGGGGCGTGGATGTCAATTTGTAAGGAGTACACTGATGAAGGATATTTCGATAACGGTTACCAACGAGACGGGTCTTCACAGCCGTCCGGCGGATCTCTTTGTCCGCACGGCCAAGTGTTATGAAAGTGTCGTGACGATTCACAAAGGTGAGAAATCGGCGGACGCCAAGAACATCATCAAGGTCATTCTGCTGAACGTGTCCCAGGGAACCGAGGTCACGATCGAGGCCGACGGCCCGGACGAGGACGAGGCGCTGCAAGATCTGCAGACGCTGATTTCATCCAATTTCGAAACGGTAAATCCCGCGGTCAAAATCTGAGAGCAATAGTCATCTGTTGCCGTTTCAAGGTATATTTATGCGCAACATGAGTGTACCGATGAAACGAGTGGTGGTTGTGGCAGCGATCCTTACTCTCGCACTGAGCTCCTGCGGAGGCGGTGAAGAGGTGACCCGTGACGAGGCGGAGACGCAGCGTTCCCAGCAGCGCAGTTCGCTCCTGGAGCAGATGGAGTCCCGTCCGGGCCCCCCGGAGTGGGTCCCGGGAGAGATCGGCGGGGAGTGGGTTACCACGATCAACAACGATCCCAAGACGTTTAATGAAGTGAACGTCACCGACACTGAGACCGGGTCGATCGTGGGTGTGCTCAACGATAGCTTGGTGGACTACGATCCCTATGAACGGGAGTGGACGCCCAACCTGGCAGACTGGGAGATCGAGATCGATGAGGCCGCCGATTCGCTACGCGTCGTGTTCACCTTGCGGGATGACCTCTACTGGACGCTTCCCGGGCAATCGCTGGAAGACGCGGTGCCGGTGACCTCCTCCGATGTGGTCTACTGGTACAACGAGATCGCCGGTGATGCCGAGCTCCAGATGAGCAGCAACGCGCAGCAGTTCATCACGATGCCCGATGGAACTCCGGAGCGCATTCGGGCGGAGCGTATCGACGAGCGGCGTTTCGTCATGATCTATCCTCGCAT
>JAWOCO010000157.1:0-5067 GCA_046483765.1 Alkalispirochaeta sp.
AAACGGCAAACGCTCCCGCGAAGCTAATGATCGAATTGCTCACATCTATGAGTAGCACCGTCGCCGCCAGAGCAGTGAGGACAAACGCCAGGGATGCCGTTCGGCGGAGCCCCAGCTGGTCGGTGAGAAATCCGAAGAGCGGCCGACCTACCCCGTTGAATATCGCCAGGATTGAGACGGCCAGAGCGGCGCTCCCACCGGTGAGCCCGACGATGCGTTGTGCCCAGGGTGAGGTAATCGCGATCGCCCCCAGTCCGATTATCGATCCCAACAGGAGTGCGATCCATAACGTATAGAACTCGCGGGTCTTCACCATCGCCCGCGGTGAGACGAGCACCTGCCCAGATACCACCTCACCGGAGGCGTGGCGACCGGCACCCGTGCCACCTTCCGGCATCCGAAACGACGCCGCCAACAGCGGTATCAGTACGGCGAAGGCGATGCCCAGCGTCCGGAAAGAGGTGAGAACATCGCGGCGTTCAATAATGAATTCGGCGATCGGAGCCGTAACAAAGGGCGACATTCCGAAGCCGCCCAATACCAACCCCATGGCAAGTCCGCGGCGCGCGGGAAACCAAGCGTGGGCCATGGTAAGCGGGACCACATAGGTGAGTCCCACGCCCATTCCTCCCAGAACCCCCCAGAAGATCGATACGGCGGTCATGGTGGGAGCCCAAGAACTGGCCACCCACCCGGTACCAAGCAAGATCCCGCCGATCAAGGCGGTGCGCCGGGGGCCGATTCGTTTCAACACCGTTCCCGCGAGCGGCATCGTCAAGGAAAACACCGCCAGCATGAGCATATAGGGAAGACCGCTTTCCACGGCCCCCACCGTGAAGTATGACTCCAAAGGAACGCGAAACACGCTCCAGCTGTACACCGTTCCTAAACATATATTCAGCACCATTCCCAGAGCCAGGTAGGTTCGGGGACGAGACGCGTTATCGGTCATGGACCGAGAATATCAGGGTAGCAGCGCCCGCTCAAGCCCATGCTGCGGACGCCGCCCTCCGGCTACCGGTCCATCGCCTGGTAAAGGTCTACCATTTCCAATGCGGCCTCCGCCGCCTCCCAGCCTTTGTTACCGGCCTTGGTTCCAGCCCGCTCCACCGCTTGCTCAATCGTGTCGGTAGTGAGTACGCCAAAGGTCACCGGCACACCGGTGTCCATGCCGATAGCGGCTACTCCTTTGCTCACCTCAGCGGCGACGTAGTCAAAATGGGGCGTTCCCCCGCGAATCACCGCTCCCAGACAGATCACGCCGTCGTAGGCGTGAGAGGCTGCGGCGCGCTTCGCGGCCATGGGAATCTCCCAAGCACCGGGAACGCGAATCAGCGTCAGGTTGTCCGCATCCGCACCGTGGCGCTGCAGGCAGTCCACCGCCCCCTCCACCAGCCGCTCAGTGATAAGCGAATTGAAGCGACTCACCACCAGGGCAAACGTCTTGCCGGTGCCGGAGAGATTTCCCTCGATCGTCGTAATAGTGTTCATCGTGAATACTCCTTTTCTCGCGGGGCGATATGCCCCATTCGTTCAAATTTGGTTGTGAGGTAGCCCACGTTATGTTTGCTGTGCCCCACGTGCAGCGGAATCCGCTCAGTCACGGCGATTCCCGCCCGCTCCAGGGCGTTTACCTTGTCGGGATTATTGGTCAAGAGTCGCACCGCGCTATAGCCACGGGAGCGCAGGATCGCCGCAGCGGTGCCGAAGCGGCGCTGATCACCGGCATGCCCCAGCGCGAGGTTGGCCTCCAAGGTGTCCATACCCTCGTCCTGCAGGGCATAGGCACGAATCTTCTCAAACAGTCCGATTCCCCGCCCCTCCTGCCGGAGGTAGACCAACGCCCCTCCTTCCCGGGCGATCTGCTCCATGGCAGCCTCGAGCTGCGCCCCACAGTCACAGCGTGAGCTGTGAAGCGACTCCCCGGTGAGGCACTCCGAGTGCACCCGAACTACCGGAGCGCGCGACGCCGCAGCATGAGCCCCGGTGTCGATTCCGGCCGTAGTGTTCTCCTGGAAGGAGTGGTCCCCGGGAACACCACCCGCTTCCGCGGTTCCTCCACCTCGGCTTCCCTCCGGCTGCGGTGCCTCCAGCAATACGCCTTCCTGCGTTCCCGGATCGCCGGTGTGGAAGACGGTAATCCGGAAGGAGCCGTGTTCCGTGGGCAGCTCGGCGGTATCGGAGGCGGTGAGTGGAATATCCCCCACCGCATCGCGATAGGCGATCACATCCTGCACCGAGATCAGCGGCAAATCCCATTCGCGGGAGAGACGCTCCAACTCCGGTCCCCGCGCCGGGGACCCGTCTTCCGCAAGAACTTCACAGATCAGACCCGACGGTTCCAGTCCGGCAAGCCGGGCGAGATCCACCGCCGTTTCCGTGTGCCCGGGGCGCTCAAACACGCCTCCCGGTCGCGCGACGATCGGAAAGATGTGCCCCGGACGCCGCAGATCTCCCGCAACGGAGGCGGGATCCGCCACAATTGTGGCGGTAGCGGCGCGGTCAGCGGTAGAAATGCCGGTGGTCGTACCCATTACCGCGTCGACGCTCACCGTAAACGCGGTTCCCAGGCTCTCACTGTTCACCGCAGCCTGCGGAGGTAGTTCGAGGCGGGCCGCGGCGGTCTCCGTGATCGGCTGGCACACCAGTCCCCGACCGTAGGTGACCATGAAGTTGATCATCTCCGGAGTGGCCAGTGCGGCTGCTCCCACCAGGTCTCCCTCGTTTTCTCGACTTTCGTCATCACGGACCAATATGAGTTTTCCCTGGGCCAACCGCTCCAGGGCGGCGGCCACGTCGTGTAACCTATCCATTACATGCTCCTTCATTCCATTGCATTGTCAGTAACCCAGTGACCGCAGGCGCTCTTCGGTGAGAACGTTTCCCGCAGCCTGGGGCGGCGAGGACGCGGTCAACAGCCGCTCCACGTAGCGGGCAAGCACATCCACCTCGAGGTTCACCCGTTCCCCCGCCGCCCGATCGGAGAGGACGGTGGTGCGCCAGGTTGCCGGTATGACGTTCACGGTGACGGTGGACCCGGAGGCTCCATTATCGGTCAGATCCGCGATCGTCAGACTGGTTCCATCGATGGCGATCGATCCTTCGCCGATGCAGTAACGCCCCAGGTCCGGCGGGACAACCACGGAGAAGTAGACGTTCTTTCCATCTTCCCGAACGGTGGCAACGGTCCCGACCCCGTCCACGTGACCCTGTACGATATGGCCGCCCATGCGCGTCTCGGGAGTGAGCGATCGTTCCAGATTCACTCGGCGCCCGGACCGGTAGCTTCCGAGCGTGGTTTTTTGGAGACTCACCGCCAGCGTTTCCACTTCAAACGCACCGGAGGTGATGCGCGTCACCGTTTGACACGCCCCGTCGATCGCAATTGAATCGCCCTCCTGGGTACCGGACAGCACCGTCTCCGCGGCGATTTGAATCGTCTGGTAGGATCCCCCGCCCCGTACGGCCCGCACGGTACCGATTTCCTCAATGAGTCCCGTGAACATGTAACGCCTCCCGCTCAATAGAGCGTGCATCGATCTGCGCCTGCACCCGCGAGAGCCACTCCGGGTGGTACCCATCCACCATCTGCTGCTCTCCGATGCGGTGCCAGCGCACCCCCTCCAGGCGGAGCGCCGCGGCTATCTCGCCGGTACCCAGGTCGCCGATAGCAGGGATACCGGAACCGACGATAATCGGTGCCAGAAAGGCGGTAATTCGGTCAAACAGCTCCGCTGCGACAAACGCGGTCACCAGGTGGGAGCCACCCTCCACGAGCATCGAGCGAATTCCGAAGCGCTGTCGCAGCACCGCCACTGCGCCGTGGAGATCGACCCCAGGCGCACCATTCTCAGGGACGGCGTGAAGAGCTTCCCCTCGCGCCCCGTTTTTTGGCGCGGTGATACCCACCACAGTGACCCCGCGTCGCGCCAGCTGCTGGAACCGCTCCCGCCGGTTCTCGAGCGTTTCAGCGCGGGTCACCACGATCAGCTCGGCAGCACGGCTTCGAACCAGGACAGAGTCCAGCGGAATACGTAGGTTGGAATCAAACACGACCGGTCGCGGGTCCGCCCCTGTAACCATCCGGGTCGTGAGCGAGGGATCGTCTGCCAGAACGGTACCGATTCCCACCGCCACCACGTCCCGCTGCGCGCGCAGCTGGTGCGCCTCTCGCCGGGCCGCCTCGTCCGTGATCCATTTGGAATCACCGCTGGCGGTGGCGATGCGACCATCGAGACTCATGGCGGTTTTGAGATGAATCATGGGGCGGTTGAGCGCCATAACGGTGTTAAACACGTCGTTAAAGCGCCAGTACTCTCCCGGCTCGTCAGTCACGATCACTCGAACTCCCGCATCTCGCAGCTGCTGGACGCCACGGCCCCGGACGTGGGGATTCGGATCCAGTTGCCCGATCACCACCGTCTGCACTCCCGCCTCGATAATGTGGCGGGTACAGGGGGGCTGGTGCTTGCCCGGGGCGGTGTAGGAGCAGGGTTCCAGATTGCAGTAGAGCGTGCTTCCCTCCGCCGCCGGCCCCGCAGCGTTGAGCGCATCCGCCTCCGCGTGGAGTCCGCCGTAGTGGGCGTGAAACCCGGTGGCGATTACCCGGTCCTCCCGGGTAATTACGGCCCCCACCAGCGGGTTGGGCGGGGCGCCGCGGCGGCCCCCCTCAGCGAGACGGAGCGTCTGCTGAAGATGACCGGTAGAACATTCGTTACACATGAGATCCTCCTGGTTCGGGGCGATCTCATTTAGTCATGACACAAAAAAACCCCGAGCCGAAGCTCGGGGCTGTGTACACGACGGGAGCAGATCCGATGACCACGGTATATCGATACCGCCAGGAGAGCACGTCCCCCACAGTGATACCGACCACACGGCCGCTGAGATCTGTACGGTTTTCTCCCATCCGGACTATACCGTCGGTACCGGAATTACACCGGTTCAGCCGCAGCAGCGACTCGTGGACTTTAACCACCGGTCGGGAATTGCCGTCTCTCCCCTCTTCAGGTGGAGATCAGCGCACCCTGCCCCGAAAACCGATAAAAGAATACCTATAGATTGGGC
>JAWOCO010000176.1:0-3662 GCA_046483765.1 Alkalispirochaeta sp.
CGGCGCCGATTGCCGCCGACTCCGCCCATGCCACCCCGGGGGGAAGATATACGCTGCGCAAGATAATCACCCCCGCCAGAATCAGCCCCATGGAGATTCCCACCACCAGTTCCTTGAGCATCACCTTGCCCAGATCCCGAAACCGGATCTCCCCGGTGGCGATACCACGGATCATCAGGGTGGAGCTCTGCGTTCCCGAGTTACCACCGGTCTGGGTGATTACCGGGACAAACCATACCAGGAAGCCCGCCGCCAGGGTCAGAGACTCAAACGCACTCAACACGTTGGTGGTGAACGTTCCCGCCACCAGCAGGATGATCAGCCAGGGAACGCGCTTTTTGATCAGTTTCCAGATCGACGAATCGGTGTAGCGGTCAACCGAACCGTCCATGGCGCCCATCTTGTAGACGTCCTCCGTCTGCTCATCGCGGATGACATCGATAGCATCATCGAAGGTGACGATTCCCAGGAGGCGGTTATAACTGTCCACGACGGGGAGGGCCACCAGGTCGTGCGCCTCGAGCGTCTTGGCCACCTCTTCCTGGTCGGCGTCTTCAGGCACGCTCACCACTTTGTGAGTCATCACCTCATCGATCCGGCGGGAATCGTCGTTAAAGAGCAGGTCCTTCAGGCTCACCACGCCTTGCAGGCGCTTCAGCGTATCAACGACGTAGATGTAATAGATCGTCTCCACCCTTCGGGCGTTCACGCGGATAAAGGCCAGGGCCTGGCCGACGCTCACGTTGGAGCGGATCGCCAGGTATCGGGTGGTCATGATTCCGGCGGCGTGATCCTCGTCAAAGCGGAGGAGGAACTGCATCTGACTGCGCGCCTCATCACTGAGACTCTGCCAGACGTTTTCCCGAACTTCCGGGTTGAGCTCCTGGATGATATCCACCAGGTCGTCGGGCTCTACCTTCTCAAAGATCTCCCGGGCGTTGTCCAGGGGAAGGTTCTTAATGAGCCACTCCTGGTCCGCAGCGCCCAGTTCCGTGATGAGTTCCGCCTTCTTGTCGATCGGCAGCAGGACAAACAGACTGATCGCTTCTCCATCGTCAAGATCTTCCCAGAGATCCACGATTTCGTGCATGGGCATATCCATGACCATGTGGAAGAGTTGCTCGTCATTGAGGTCGTGAATGAACTCCCGCAGGTTTTCCAGGGTGCTCTGCATATGTGGCTTCCTCCGTCGGTCATGACCAGTCACCAATAAATAGTACTTCCGGATCCAAATGATATCCGGTTGCCCCGGCTACCCGCTGCTGCACCTCGGTTACGAGATCGCGGATATCCGTTGCCGTAGCACCCCCGATGTTTACGATGATGTTGCCGTGCTGCTCGCTCACGCGAGCCCCGCCCCGTTCCAACCCGCGCAGTCCTTGCTGGTCGATAATTTGACCACTGGGTTGGCCGAAGGATCGGTCGTTCTTGAAAATGGAGCCGGCGCAGGGGTACGCGAAGTGTCCTTTGCTCCGGCGGTCGTCTTCATGTTCCCGCATGATCTCCCACAGGGCGGGGCCTTCGCCCGGGGCCGGTGAAAGGCTGAACTCTACCGCGGTGATAATCCGCGATCCCTCCTGAAAGGGGGAGATCTTGTAGCCGAAATCGCGCTGCCGTGGCGTGTATACGCCGCGAGATCCATCCAAGGTGACATAGTGCACCTGGTGCAGGATCGGAAAGATCTCACCGCCATAGCAGCGGGCGTTCATCCAGACCGCTCCCCCCACACTCCCGGGCATGGCGTAGATGAACTCCAGCCCCTGAAGGTCGTGATCAGCGGCGTAGGCCGCGGCATCGCTGATAGCCGCTCCCGCCTGGGCGCGCAGAATCGCTCCGGCATGGGTGATTTCGTTGAGATCACCAAGATACACCACCACTCCGCGGATTCCCGCGTCACTCACCACAATGTTGGCTCCGCCCCCGAGAACCCATACCGGGAGCGGATCATTGCCGCGTTCAGTGTACGACGAGGCAGTGAGAATCTCTTGGAGCTCGGCCTCCGTCCGCGGTCGGGCCAGGGCATCGGCCGGACCTCCTACCTGGAAGGTGGTCAACTCCCGCAGGGAGCGATCATACTCCACGGGACAGGTTAGCTTGAATTTTTCCAGGTGCCGCTGTACGGTGCTCACTCAGTTCAGAATAGCTGATGGGGCAGAGCGCTTCAACATCTGTAACCTTTCGGTGGTCCCGTGTGTTATGTCAATGAAAAGAGATGAACGAGCGTTCTTCGACGAAGTATACACCGACTCCTTTCCCGTTCTCTATCGCGTCGTGCTGCGCATTGCCGGCGACGAAGGAACCGCGGAAGAGATCTGCCACGAGGCGTTCATTCGATTCTATAAACACAGCAGGCGGCTCCCGGATACGTTGCAGGCGCGGTACTGGCTCCTGCGCGTTGGCAAAAACCTGGCGTTTAATTACTCCAAGCGGCAGGGACGCGAGCGCAATGCCTATCAAAAAGCGTGGAATGAGCCGGAACGTCCGCAAGAGCACGCGGACGCTGGTGTACTACAGAACGAGACGGCGGAGCTGGTTCGCCGAGCAGTGGCGCGACTTCCCAAGACGTTGCAAGATGTGATCGTTTTGAAGGAGTATGGTGGTCTGGCATACGATGAGATCGCCGATTCCCTGGGAATCAGCGTCGGTAATGTAAAGGTGCGCGTACATCGTGCACGAGAACGGTTGGCACGAGAACTGGAGGCAGAGGATGTCCATTTTCCGGAGTAATCCACAATCAGCGGATCTTTCCGCACTCCTGGATAATGAATTGCCCCACCCATCCGCGGAGATGATTGAGGCAGCGGTGCGCGAGGGTACCCTTGACTCCCGTGAGTTGCACCGGCTCCGACGCGTACACACCCTTCTTGAATCCCCCCAGATACCGTCACATGAGATCGCCGCCGCCCAGGTGCGGGTGCGCCTGCGCCTCGACCGTTCCCTGCGGAGCGTCTACCACCGTGACCCCCGGCCGTGGTGGGAACGTTCAGTGACGATTCCCATGCCGGTTGCGGCTACCGCGATGGTGGCGATTCTGATGTTTGCCGTGATCGTTGCGAGTCGTATCGCCCCGCTCGGTGGAGCGGGTGCGCCCCAGGAGACGGCAGGAGAGATCGCCCAGCGGGCGGAGTCTCTCAACCTGCAGGTCAATGTGAACGGGGATCAGACCGAACAACTGCTGCAGTGGCTCAATGAGCGACAATCGGTGGAAACGGTCACCATTCAGTTGCCGGACACGGCGCAGTTTCAACTGCGCGGCGAACCGGTATTTCTCAGACCGGAGCTTCCCGGCGAGGATACGATGAACGCAGCGTCGGATGAATCATTTGAGATCACTCCCCTGGAGGAGTCTGAGGAATGACACGAGTCCTGGGGCGGTGCGCGATCGTTTCACTGATCGCCGTAGGTTTATCGTTCCCTTCGATCGCCGCGCAAGATACCCAGCTCCAATTGGATGATTCACTGGACGATCTGCTCAGTGGTGCGCTGACGCTTCACATCAGCGCCCGTATTATCGATCAGGATGATAATGAGACGGTGTGGACGATGGATCTCACGCGGGTGACGATCAGCGGCCGCTCCGTGCGGGTCCGTCTCGATGGGAGTAATATCGCCGTGGTCGCCGATTTTACGCCGTACTGGGAAGGCGATGGGCAACTCATGCT
>JAWOCO010000192.1:0-3063 GCA_046483765.1 Alkalispirochaeta sp.
ACCACATGGTCGAACCCTTTGATGTAGGAGTCCACCTCTAACAGGATGTCCTTGGATTCCGGCTTGCCCGGGCGATAGCGGGTGCCGGCAGGAAAGAGCAGCACCATATGGCCGCTGTATTTGAGGCGGATCATCTCGCGCAGGGCGCTGCGGTTGATAATCCGGCTGCGGGCGCGCTCCTCATCATAGCGGTCGGTACCCTCCAACGCGGACAGCAGCCGCGCCGGGTAGATCACTAGTCGGGTGTACGCCTCGGTAAATGCCAGGACAAACCGGCTTTCCTCGTTCAGCTTCGTCCCCGCCATGGCCACCACCGAGTCAGTGACCTGCCGCCCGTTCTCAAACTGGTCGGCCAGATAGAATAGACAGGGGATATCGAAATTGCTGTAGTGCTCCATGAGAATCAGACATGACTCTCCCCTGGTGGCGCGAGTGTGCAACTCACGCAGGTTTTCGAATCCGTCAATTGTGCTGCCCGGCAGTACCAGCTTGTCGATCACCTCATCTACCAGCACCCGATTAGCGGTATTGGCCGGTTGAAACACGTGGTCTCGATCAACTTCCTGGTCCTGGCGGGAGTTGCGAATAAGCTGATCGGTAACCTGTCGAAACAGCTCATCGATGTGTTGCATTGGTGCTCCCGATAATCAAGAAATGTTGCAAACGTAACCCTTTAACAGTAGCTCCAGCCCTGCCCTTTGTCAACAAACCGATAGCCCGCGGTCAGATTGCAACGCCCCGCCCAAACGGGATACCGTCGCAGCATCGCACATTACCGAAGGATATATCGCATGAAACAGGCCCTACTGCTGGGGGGAATTCTCGTACTCACCACGAGTTTTGTATGCGCCGGCGGCGCCGCGGAAACCGGCTCGCGGCAGCTCAACGACTTCGTCATCGGCACCGGTGCTGAGCCGCAGTCGCTGGATCCCCATCAGGTTTCCACGATCCCGGAGCAGCGCGTTCTTACCGGACTCTTTGAAGGGCTTGTTACCTCGGACCCGGAGACCGCCCGGGCCGTACCGGCTATCGCCGAAACGTGGGAGATCGGCGAGGACCGTGTGACCTACACGTTTACGCTGCGCGAGGAGGTGCGCTGGAGTGACGGCTCCGCGATTACCGCGGAGCAGATCGTGGAAAGCTGGCTGCGGATCCTGGCTCCGCAGACCGCCTCGCCGACAGCCTGGTTCCCCGCGATGTTTATCGCCGGCGGTGCTGAGTTCAACGCCGGTGAGATCGGTGCCGCGGAAGTTGCCGTACGGGCGATCGATGAGCGCACCTTTCAGTTTGAAACGGTGGAACCGGTGCCCTTCATGATCGAGGCGCTGACGCACCATGCGTTTGTCGTGGTTCCGGTGCACGCGATAGACAGGCACGGTGATAAGTGGACACAGCCGGAACACTTCGTGGGAAATGGCCCCTTTCTGCGTGCTGATTCACCGCAGGAGAACGTCGTTCTGGAGCCGAATCCGGCATACTGGAACGCCGGTACCGTTGAGCTGGACCGCGTCACGTTTGTGCCCGGTGGCGACGACACCGAGCGCTTGGATATGTACGAGGATGGGGAGATAGACTGGGTCCCCGCCGTGCCCGCCGATCAGCACGCTGAGCTTGCGCCGCGGGAGGATTACCACGTGAGTCCCGCTCTGGGAACGTACTACTATGTGCTCAACACGGACCGGGCGCCCCTGGACGATCCTGACGTGCGCCGCGCCCTGACGCTGGCGCTGGACCGGCGCGCTCTGGTGGATGCCGCTGGTGCCGGTGGTCAGATTCCCACCTCCTCCCTAGTTCCCGATATGCAGGGATACCCCGGAATTACCGGGGCCCGCTACGATGTACAGGCCGCCCGAGAACTGTTATCCGATGCGGGATATCCCGGCGGTCAGGGATTTCCGCGACTCACGGTGCTATACAACACCGACGATGGCCACCGCGCTATCGCCGAGTCTCTGCAGTCCCAGTGGCTCAGGAATCTCGGAATCGACGTGAATCTTCAGGGGCAGGGCTGGAGCACCTATCTTGACCGGTGGCGCTCCGCCGACTTTGACATCATCCGGGCCGGCTGGACCGGCACCTACCGGGATCCTACCGCCTTTCTCAACGTGTTCGCCACCGGCGATGCCATGAATGGGGGACGATACCGCAGTGACCGCTATGACCACCTCCTCGCGGAGGCCGCGCGCCGGGACTACGGCGCCGACCGCTTCGCCCTGCTCCAGGAAGCCGAGCAGCTCCTGGTTGAAGACCACGCCGCGGTGATTCCCATCTACCACTACGTTCATCGGAACTTGATCGATCGCGAGCAGTGGAGCGGGTGGTACCCCAACGTCATGGGACGGCATCCTGTGGGGAGGATCGCCCCGCGGGAGGGGGCGGAGGATCAGCGGTAGCGCTCAGCGCGCCTCGTGAAGTGGTACCGCCAGGGTCTCCGCCACCATCTGGGGCAGCTGGAAATCGGTGTTCCAGTCGGTGACTTTCCGCATTTCGATCCGAATCTGTTTCCCCTCGTGGGTTACCAGCGAATACTGCAGGAACCGGCGCCGGACCCCGCGGGTCACGCGGCCCAGGGTGGAACTGAACTCCGGGGTATCGCGGTCTTCCGCGCCGGGGGGAGTGGGCGGGCCACTTCCCGGAACTGACCCCGCTCGATAGTGGAGGTAGCGCACTTCTGCGATGTCCTCAAAGCTCCAGTGCCGCGTTCGGAAGAGTGGTATCAGTCCGTGCCGGGCGGTCACCGTGCGGGTGTTGGGATCCAGGATCCACTGCTCCTGGTAGAGCGCTCCCACCACCATTACCACCAGAACCCCCGCAGGAATCCAGCCGATCGTTCCCGTGCCGGCAATACCAACTACCAGGAGCGCCGCCAGCACCCCAAAGACGATCCGAAACCCCACTCCCAGACCCAGAACTACCGTGCCGTCTTCCTGGGGGCGAGGCGTGAGTTGGATTTCAACCATTACCGCGGCACCCTGATGCGTGACACTCGCGTGTCGGTCTGGAGATCGCGGCCCTGAGAGCGATTGAGTGGATCCAGCACACGGCGGCCATCCACCAGGAAAT
>JAWOCO010000258.1:0-13103 GCA_046483765.1 Alkalispirochaeta sp.
GTAGTCCCGCCGCTTGGGGACGAACAGTGATCCCACCAGTCGCCGCCCAATGTCAGCCTCGATCTGTTCCGATGCCGTACCCGAGATCACCTGAATTTCCCGCATCCCCTGCGCCATGAAGAGCGTCGCCGGCGTGGTACCCCGGTGCTCTCCGTCTACCAGAATGCGGGCGCCGGCGGGAGCGCTGGTAATCTTTACGTCTTCGCCGGGAGTGCGAATTCCCGGCACAACCAGCAGCGCTACCAAAATGGCCAGCAGGAGTACCCCCCATATCAGGGGAACGTATACCTGTGGGCTGACCCCAGCCGGTGTTTCAGCGTGACGGAGAGCTCAGAGATTTCATCTTCGGACTGGATATCTTTCCACGGTGAGGCCATGCGAAGGGAAGTATAGGTACCGCTTTCCCGCCGTGTCAACGTGAAGGAGTGAGCTTGAATCTGGAGCAACTCCGATGGTAGGTTACCTCCGATGCAGCAGCTCAGCGCGCGCCTGGTGCGTATTACTGAATCTCTCCTCACGTGGCGTCTGCGGAGAAAGGCACGACACCATCTCAAACAGTCCCGAAAGCACGTGGTGGTGGACTGGGTGGAGGCGTTTCTCCAGGCCGCGTTTCTGGTGCTCGTGATCAACCAGTACCTGTTACAGGCGTACCAAATCCCCTCCGGTTCGATGATCGATACCCTCCTGCTCGGGGACCGTATCTTCGTCAACAAGGTGGTCTACGGGCCGGAACTACTGCCGGGAGTGGTGAAGCTACCCGGTTTTGCAGAGCCCGATCGCAACGAAGTGATGATCTTCGAGAATCCTTCCTATTTGAGCCGAGGTACCGCGTTCACTATTCTACAGCGCACCTTGTATATGCTGACGCTCTCTCTGGTGGATATTGATCGCGACGAGTCCGGACAGCCCCGAGCACAACTCCTTATTAAGCGCGCAATCGGCGTAGAAGGTGATCGCTTCCGCACGCGCGGCGGTAATCTGGAAATTCGCCCCTCCGGCGCCCCGGAATGGACCTCCGAGGCTGAGTTCATTGACCAACTGCCCGCCCCGTATGAGCCTCAACGCCTGCTTGACGATGACGACTACCAGGTACTCCGTGCCGGGGCGGAGGCTCTGTCCCGCAGGGACCTGGGCCTTCCTCCAGGATCAGACGATTCCGCTGCGGTAAACGGACTGCAACGACTGGGCTTTGGTGATCCCTTTGCGGTTGAACGCTATCGGGAGGGCCACACCTACGCCGCCCGACCGCACGATGAGCGCACGCGGCGCAGAGTTCAGTTCATTCGCACCGGATGGTACATTCCTCACGGTCGGATCTTTCCCGTGGGGGATAACCGCGACAACTCCCGGGATGGTCGGTACTTCGGCCCGGTGAAAAAACAAGACGTCCTCGGGCGTGCCATGATTATCTATTGGCCCTTTGATCGTGCCGGTTCAATAGAGTAGGGATGTAACGGGTATGGCTGACCGATCCCGCCGTCACGGAGTTCGCCAGGTGTCACGGCTCCTGGTACTTACGGTAGCGATCTTCGTCCTGGGACGTGTACTGGGCCCCAGCGTAGCGGTGGTTCGCGACGGATCTCTGGCACCAATCCTCGAGTCCGGTGACATCGTGTGGGTGCGTCCTGCCCGGGGGGAAGTGGAACGCGGCTCCGTGGTTCTGGTGGTACCGTATCTTTCCCGCCCCTCCGGTATCCTCCCGGATTCCTTCGGGTTCGGCTTTGACGGAAGCCGGGAGACGGACGAGCGCGAAGAACGTGACGCGGACCGCACAGATACGCCGGACGACCCTTCACCCCCAGCCTCACCGCCCCGGTCGGATACGTTGGTACCCCGAATCGTTGCCGGACGTTCCGGCGACGATATGACCTGGACCGATTCCTCGGTGGTGAGCATCGCATCGGACGGCACCCGCTTTCGGCTCTCCCCGGACATCCTGCATCCACTCCTGCGCCCCGTGGAGCGATCGGTCACCGTTCCCGAGGAGTCCGTGTTCACCGTCTCGCTTTCCGGAGGAATGATCGATTCCCGCCTGATCGGACCGCGGCCGGACGGAGAGGTGCGCTACCAGGTGCGCCGGATCATGTGGCCCCGGGAGCGGCGGGGAGTCCTCCAGCCGGTAGAATCACACCGCACTGCGGCGCCATGACCGCCATCGTTCTCTACATCCACATCCCCTTCTGTCGGTCCCGGTGCGATTACTGTGACTTCTTCACCCGCACCCGCGTACCGCCGGAGCGCCAGCTACAGATCGTGCAGCGCATCATCTCCCAGGCGATGCACTCGCTCCGCACCGTCTATCCGGCGGAGACGCCCATATCCACTATCTACGTGGGGGGAGGAACGCCATCCTCTCTCGATACCCGCGCGCGACACCGCTTGCTGCAGGGAATCCGGGAGTGCATCGACTACGGTACCCTCGTGGCTGAATCGGAGATCACCGTGGAGGTCAATCCGGAAGATGTGGATGCAGCGCTTCTCACGGACCTGCGCCGGAGTGGGGTGAACCGGCTCTCTCTGGGAGTGCAGTCGCTGCACGCATCTACCCTATCCTACATCGGACGGCATACCACACTGACCGCCACTCGCACAGGACTGGAACTGATTGCCGGTACGTGGCCCCTCCGCTGGAGCGTTGATGTGATCACCGCGGTTCCCGGGCAGACACCCGCGGCGGCGGCGAGGGACGCCCAGGAGATACTCGCGTTCCATCCCCCCCACGTCTCGCTCTATGAACTGGGGATTGAGCCGGGTACGCGCCTGGCGCAACGGGCGCGACGCGGGACGCTCCCGCCGCCCGCGGACGAGGAGCGGCTGGCACAGCTATCCGCCGCCGCGGAGGTCCTGATCGGCGCCGGCCTCCACCGCTATGAAATATCGAGTTTTGCCGCTCCCGGCGAGGAAAGCCGACACAACCTGGCGTACTGGCAGATGCACCCGTGGATCGCGGCGGGCCCTGGAGCGGTGGCGCTCGTGCCCGTAGCGGGAAAACCCACCCATCTCACCGGTACCCGTACGTTCCGGGAGTATCTGACACGCAGCGACTACGCCACCACGGCGGAACCGTTGAGTGCAAGAGAGCTCTGTGAGGAGTATCTGATGGGGGGATTTCGGATGACCCGCGGCGTTTCAAACGCGGTGATCAGCGCCGTGTTTACCCATCCGCTGCACCGGTTAATTCCGGAAACGCTGGACGCCTGGCACGCCCACCTAGCGTATTTCGATAGCGATTTCACCGCGCTCACCGACACCGGCCGGCTCCTGCTAAACCGTTTTCTGGTAGATGCCTTTGGAGAATTGGAACGATCCGCTGCAATACCCGACGTTCCACGGTGGCCCCACGACCCGGATAATCCCGCAAATGCCGATACCACCGCAACTTGACAGCTCGCGGTCCAAGTGGTAGCGTCCCAGCTACCGTATAGAATTCCCAATAGGAGAGAGAATGTCCGGTCACAGTAAATGGGCGACAATCCGACACAAGAAGGGCGCCCAGGACGCCAAACGCGGCAAGCTGTTCTCAAAGCTTATTAAAGAGATCACCGTTGCCGCCAAGATGGGTGGGGGAGATGAAGAAACCAATCCCCGCCTGCGCACCGCCGTCCTCAAGGCTAAAGCGGCCAATATGCCCAAAGACAACATTGAGCGGGCAGTCAAGAAAGGCACCGGTGACCTCGGAGGCAGTGAGTACTTCGAGCTGAGCTATGAAGGCTACGGCCCCAATGGGGTCGCCATTCTGGTGGATACCCTCACCGATAACAAGAATCGCACCGCCGCCGACGTGCGGAGCATCTTCAACAAGAACGGGGGAAACCTCGGGGAAAGCGGATGTGTTTCGTATCTGTTTACCCGCAAGGGGATTATCGCTTATGACGCCGAAACGTACTCCGAAGATGATATCCTTGAGGTCGCCTTAGAGGCGGGCGCCGATGATGTAGAGTCATCCGGCGACTCCATCGAGGTCAGCACCACCCCCGAAGAGTTTGAAAACGTGCTCAACGCCCTCACCGAAGCGGGATTCGAGCACACCATGGCCGAGGTTTCTCGAGTACCGGAGGCCACCGTCAGCCTGGATCCCGAGGAAACACGCAAAGCGCTCCGCCTGGTGGAACTGCTTGACGACCACGATGACGTGCAGGAAGTGGCCACCAATCTCGATCTTCCCGACGACTTCGATCCGGACGGATAATGGCGCTCATTCTCGGTATTGATCCGGGACTTCCCGCCACCGGATACGGCGTCGTCCACGCTGAAAAAGGTCGGTTTACCTGGGTCGAACACGGAGTGATCCGCACCCGCGCCCAGGATCGTCCCGGCCATCGCCTGAACACGATCGCTAAAGGTCTGGGTACATTAATCCAGCGGCTGCAACCGGAGTTTGCCGGCGTGGAAAGCTTGTTCTTTACCAAAAATATCAGTAGTGCGATTCCGGTGGCCCAGGCTCGGGGAGTAGTCCTTCTCACCCTTGAGCAATATGGGATCGCCGCAGAGGAATTTACGCCGCAAGTGATTAAGCAGGCGGTGGTGGGCGGCGGGCAGGCGGACAAAGAGCAGGTGACGCAAATGGTGCGCATCATCCTGGGCCTGGGGGAGGCTCCCCGTCCGGACCACGCCGCGGATGCGCTGGCCGCAGCCATTACCCGTTTCAATCTGCTGGAGGCACCCCGTGTTCAATAGTCTTGCAGGTCGGATTACCGGTCATGATTTTCCCTTGCTCTACCTGGCAACCGGGGGCATCGAATGGGAACTGGAAGTGAGCGCCACCACGTTTCAGGCGGCGCTGGGCGCAGATAAGACGGTTCGCCAGCGGTTTATGATCCACCTCCACACCCGCGAAGACATTCTGAAACTCTACGGATTTCGCACCATCGCCGAGCGGACAGCCTTCCGGGAACTGTTAAAGGTCACCGGCATCGGGCCAAAACAGGCGCTGCGCATCCTCTCGGGCACGACCGTACCGGCCCTTACCGAGCTTCTTGAGCAGGAAGATGTGGACGCCTTAACCCGCATTCCCGGTTTGGGACGCAAGACCGCGCAGAAGATGATTCTCCAACTCAAAGGACATCTGGCCCTGGATCCGGAACAGACCCATTCCGGGGGATCGGCCTCCGGGGCTCCCGGCGATGAGTTGGTGGCCGCCTTGGTGGATATGGGATTCGACCGTTCCGCCGCGCGAGACGCGTTACAGCGCATTTCCACCGAGCTCGCCGGCGATGAAGGCGCGGGAGACGGCGCGGGAGACGCCCCGGACGAACAGGAACTGTTCCGTCGCGCGATCGTCGCCCTGAGCGGAAGCTGAGGACAGCACCATGGAAGACCACCCGGCACATCCCGAGTTCAGCGAATCCGACACCTTTGAGCACCAGCTCCGGCCGCAGTTTCTCTCAGACTTTCTCGGCCAGGAGCAGGTGAAGTCCAATCTATCGGTCTTCATTACCGCCGCCCGCGAACGCCAGGAATCGCTGGATCACGTCTTCCTCTCCGGCCCCCCGGGACTCGGGAAAACGACGCTGGCTACGATCATGGCGCGGGAAATGCAAACCGACCTGCGGGTAACCGCGGCTCCAGCATTGGACAAGCCCAAGGATCTGGCGGGAATTCTCACCACGTTGCAGGAGGGGACCGTCTTCTTTATCGACGAAATCCACCGTCTGAAGAGTTCCCTGGAGGAAATGCTCTACGTGGCGATGGAAGACTTCGAGATCGACTGGGTTATCGGGCAGGGCCCCTCCGCCCGGACGCTACGGGTGCCCCTGCCACGCTTCACCCTGGTAGGCGCCACCACCCGGCCGGGAATGGTGGCGGCGCCGCTGTTTACCCGCTTCGGGATTCCCGTGCGCCTCGACTACTACCAGCGGGAGGATCTGGAGGCGATTATCCGCCGCTCCGCGGGCATCCTGGAGGTAGAAATTAGTAACGGCGCGGTCTCTCTTCTGGCGGACAGCTGTCGCGGCACGCCGCGTATTGCCAATCGGCTACTCCGCCGTATGCGTGACTTTGCCCAGGTCCTGCGGGACGGTACGATCGATGAAGAGATCGTGCGGGAGGGGATGCGCCGCCTCAACATCGATGAGCACGGACTGGAAGAGCAGGATCGCCAGATTCTGCGCGCCATCGTGGAGATGTACGGGGGTGGACCGGTAGGAGCGGAGACGCTGGCGATCTCCGTGGGCGAAGAATTGGACTCTCTGGAAGTGTTTTACGAGCCGTTCCTGATTCAGCAGGGACTCATTCAGCGAACCGCCCGGGGCCGGGTTGTCACCGCCCGGGCGTTTAAGATACTGGGTCTCCCCGCACCGGAACACCTGCCGGGTGCGGGTGCCCCGGACGGATCTGCAGGAGGATCCTCGAGTGAAGACCAGCGATTTCTCTTTTGACTTGCCCCCGGAGCTGATCGCCCAGGAGCCGGTCCAGGCCCGCGGCACCAGCCGACTGCTGGTACTGGACCGCTCGACCGGTGAGCACCACCACCGCGCCGTCGCCGACATCCGTGACTTCGTTGCCCCCGGCAGTGTCATGGTGTTCAACAATTCCCGCGTCCGCAAGGCCCGCGTCTATGCCCGCGCCACCGACAGCGATCGAGAACAAGAGTTCTTGCTGGTGAAGCGGCGTGACCCAGACCGCTGGCTTGCGATCGGGCGCAACAGCCGCAAGCTCACGGTGGGTAAGCGTTTCACGTTCTCCGACGGCACGCTGGGTGAGATATCCGCCGTCGAAGACCCCTATCGGGAGCTCCATTTTGATCGCGACATCGACGACACCTGGCTCGAAGCTCACGGCCACATTCCCTTGCCGCCCTATATCAACCGGGAAGACACGGAAGCGGACGCCGAGCGGTACCAGACGGTGTACGCCCGCACCATGGGCAGCATCGCCGCCCCCACGGCGGGACTGCACTTCACCCCGGATCTCCTGGACGAGCTCCGCAGTCACGGTGTGACGATCAGCTTTGTCACCCTCCACGTGGGAATCGGCACCTTTCTGCCGGTCCGCACGGAGCAGATCGAGGATCATGAGATGCACGAGGAGGAATCCCACGTGTCCCCCGAGACCGCCGCCGACATCGCCGCCGCCCGGGCGCAGCGGCGTCCGGTAGTGGCGGTGGGAACCACATCGGTGCGGACCCTGGAATCCGCGTGGGACCCGGAGAAAGCGGAGGTGCGGCCCGGTCAGGGGCGCACGAATCTGTTTATCTATCCGGGATATTCCTACCGAGTGGTGGACCAGATGTTTACCAATTTCCACACACCGGAAAGCACCCTGCTGGCGATGGTGAGCGCCTTCGCCGGACGCGAGCGTATCATGGCGGCGTACCGGGAGGCGGTGGCCCGGCAATATCGGTTCTTCTCCTACGGTGACGCGATGCTTATCCGGTAGGACTGCGTATCCGGGAGGACTGGGTGGCCGCCTATGCACTAATCTGGAGCACAGGAGCGCACTACTACTGGCCTAATACGTATCGCGGTCCATCGCCTGGAACGCGGCACGCACCTCGGCAACCCGGTCCAGGTGACGGTCTATGAGCCGCCCATAGTTCAAATCGCCGGTTCGAATCCGGTGGTGTTCATCTTCCCAGCGCTGGATCTCTTCGAGATGCACGAATCTGATGGGAGCCGCCTCCTGGCTCCACCCCTGCGCCGCCTCCCAGTAGCGGCGGGCGTAGCGAAAGAGCTCCTCCGCTCGGTCGAGGCTATCCAAATTTTCCTGCTGCCAGGGGGCGTTGTAGAAATACGCCTCAAATTTCATGTACTGCGCGCCCCACTGCAGATAGAGATCGGTAAGTTTCAGGTTGACGTGCATCGTGAAGAGATAGCGGTACCACTCCCACTCCCGATCATTTGAGATCTCCGCCAGCGCGTTGAGTGGATTAGCGAAATCGCTGCGCAGCGCCTGCTCCAACCAGTACACGTTCTCGGCGATCCGCTCCGGGTACATCGTGAAGTGCTGATGGTAGAGGCGATACAGCTGTTCCCGGTAGGTAAGCCGGTAGGCGGCGGCGTTACCCGCAACACAGACTATGAGTGTCGCCGCCAGAATGATTCGTCGTGTCCGGTGAGATCCCGATCCCATGTGGTTAGTATCGACAACACCCGG
The DNA here is from genome assembly GCA_046483765.1 of Alkalispirochaeta sp. Classification (GTDB taxonomy): domain Bacteria; phylum Spirochaetota; class Spirochaetia; order DSM-27196; family Alkalispirochaetaceae; genus Alkalispirochaeta. Next base: position 8,095 of record JAWOCO010000258.1, read on the forward strand.
GGCGAGGTTCAGCCCGACTCCAACCGCAACGCCCGCAGAATATCCCGAAATACCGCCTCCCGCGCCTGAGTTCCATCGATGGTGTGCACGGAGATCGTCGATTGCCGGGCGAACGCCTCCACCACGCCCCGATAGCGCGCCGCCACCCGTAGCTGCACGTCATCCTGCTCTAACACGTCCCGGTGGTCCCGGCCGGCCATACGGCGGGAAGCCTCGTCCTGGGGCGTGTCAATGAAGATCAGATGCTCAGGCAGCGGAAACCCGTGGTTCAGGCGTTCCACCGCCGCGGGATCCACAAACGCCCCCTGGTAGGCGATGGAGGAGAACAGATACCGATCACTCACCACCGTCATTCCCGCCTGGCAACGGGCGCGAATACCCGCCTCCGGCCGCTCCAGATGCTCGTGCCGGTCGGCGGCAAAGAGCAGCGCCAAGGTCCAGGGCTGAGCATACTCCGGTCCCACCAGCAAGTTCCGGATCGTAGTACCCGTGAGGTAGTCGGTAGGCTCACAGGTGAACTCCGCCGGCACACCGGAATCGTTGAGATGACGCACCAGTTCCCACGCCTGGGTCGTGGTGCCTGCGCCGTCAAGCCCCTCAAATACGATAAACCCCGGAAGCACCGGGGAGTTCCAATTAAGCGTCAGCATCCTGATGCGTACTCCGTCATTGTGATAGGATACAGTAACACGCAGTGAGAAGAATGCACACGAACCATCGGGCGGTACGTATCCGCGAAACAGTCAGCTCCCTCCTCTTTGTCTCACTGCTTCTCTTGGCGGTATTTGGCGGCAGGACCCTGACACGCATGGTCGAGTCCCGGGTGGCGGAGGTGCGGGCCAGCGGAATTGCCGATATCGAAGCCGCCACGAACCAGACGCTGTCCTGGGATTCGGTAAGCCCATCGATCGTACGGGGAATTACCGTGTACGGCGTGTCTATCTCAGATAACGCCACCGCGGAGCGCGTGAGCGTTCGATTCAACCTGCTCAGTCTGCTCTGGGGAAATCCCCGGGATCTGATACCGGAGGTCACCGTTGACCGCCCGGAAATCTCAATTCTCACCGACGAGCACCGCCGTAGCCTTCAGCAGACCCTTAATTTTGCCTCTGCCAACGCCGAGGGCCGCCGGGACCTGGTGGTGCGCGTCCGGCGGGGAACGGTAACGGTCACGGACGATGCCGGTGACGTGACGTTGCGCTCCGTCTCAGGGGATATCGAACTGCAACAGAATCGCCTCCTGGGAAGCTTAAGCACCGAGGTCTATGCGGCCACGGAATTGGACGGCGAGAACTTCACCCTTTCATCGCGGGTATTCGCCGAAATTGATGGTGTCCGCAACGGTCCGGAACTTAACGCCAATGTCGATCTCCGGGACAATTCCGGATCTCACTTCACGATGACCGATCGCAGTTTCCGCCTGGAACGGCGAACCTCCAGAATCACCGTGGAGCAGATTCGCAGTAACGATCCCCTCGATCTGTCGCTGCTATATAACGAGACCGAGCGGACAGTTTCCGTCCAAATGACGAGTCAGGACTACGTTCCCCAAGATACGCTCACGCTGCGGGGCCCCTGGGCCGAATACCAGCCGTGGCTCGCCACCGTGGTAGATGGTACCGCATCGATGGAAATGAGCCTGGATGAGGGATTCGTTGGATCGCGGGGCAACGTGAGCGCCTATTCCAGTCACCCCGACCTCCCTGAACCGATCACGGTGAGCGGTGAATACTCGATGTCCCCCACCGAGGTCCAGTTTGACCAGTTCTTGGCGCGCACCGCGGATGGGTCCGTATCGTTCCGCGGCTCCTATCGGTTCGGGAATACCGCTCCCAACGGCACGCTGTCTTTCAACAATTTTACCTACGGTGATGATATGCCGGTGCTCTCCGGGGATGCGGTTCTGAGCGGGACCGCGGGAGGCGCAGGCCTCAGCAGTGATTACCTATCGGTGAACGGGGTTAACCTGTACCAGGTGGTGGCAGGCGTAACTCCCGGGGAGCAGTACGCTTCGGTGAATGTCGCCGCCCACATGGCCGCGGATCGCAGCGAACGGGTAGAGGTAAACGCGCGCTATCGCGACCTGGAGGACTTCAATGCCGAACTGCGGGTGCGTGATGTTGCCACATCCCGGGTACAGAACGCTGCCGCCGCCTTTGGACAGGTGGTGTCACTTCCGCAAGCGATAGAGGAATCCCGGGTGAGTGGGCTCATCAGACTGGACCGCCGCAACGGGGAAACCACGGTGCGCGTTCCCTATTTCAACCTCTGGGACGGGGCCTCCGGAGAGCGACTGGCCGGCGTCTCCGGTACCTACCGGGATGGAACGGTCTTCATCGATCAGCTCACCGCCACGATCGGTGGAAACCGCATCCACGCGGATGGGTTGATCAAAATGGGGTCTGCCGGAACGATCGATTTCAGCACGGACCTCACCGTCAACGCGCTCACCTATCCCCTGCGCGGAACCTATGCCGCCAGCGGAATACTGACCGTGCTGGGACCGGATGGGGTGGAGTTCCGCCTCGACTCTTCGGGGGAAGGCATTCGGGTTGATGCGCGGCTCCAAGATGTGCCGATTCCCGTAGGTGGCGCCCGCCTCTCCGCTCAGCTGGAAGGGTTAATATTCTCCCGGGCCGACTGGTATCTCAACGCCCGGGAGGTCACCATTTCGAATCTGCCGGCACCGGGAGGCGGCACCGGCGATGTCACCCTCTCCATCGGCCTTCAACCGGGAGAGGGGCAGCTATCGGTCGTATCCTATGAAGACGCCACCTCTCGTCTGGCGGGCTCGTTCCGATTTTCCTACCGCTTTGGGGACTCTCCCGACATCCAGTTCAACGGGAACCTTGGCGCCTTCGATAGTGACGAACAGTATCGCGTGTCCGCTCGGTACGCCGCCGGCGATACCGCGGTGGATATCCGCTTCAGCGATTCTCCCGTGGCGCGTTTCGTGGAAAACGCGCGCTCCGGTACCGCCGACGGAACTCTGCAAGCAGTGGGCTCCCTGGGAGATCCGCAGATCAGGGCGTTTGTAGAAACCTCCGACGTCCGCATCAACGCGCAGGACTTTGAGGCGCGGGTGCTGGCCTATGTGGACGGAGAGGAACTGCGCATCAGTAACTCCCGCCTGGTTCTGGGCACCACTGAGCTGGCGATCGATGAGCTCCAGGCCGAGCGGGAGTCCGGAGAGATCCGCGGGGACGTACAGGTCCTGCGGAACGCCACCGATCAGCGCTATCAGCTCACCGTTTCGGGGACAACGGCCCCCATTGAACAGCTGAATCCCGCCACCGTTCTTCGCCGCCCACTCACCGCGGAGATCGATGTCTACGACACCGATCGCAACGCTCCCGGTGGGGATATGGCCTCGCTGCTTCTGGGACTCTACCGAATCGAACGCACCGAGGATGCCACGTTCCTTCGTCGCGCAGACGGTGCCATGGAAGCGTCGGTCGACGACACGGGTACGTTCGATATGACCGCTCGCGCTCCCCTTCCGGTCACGTTTCAGGCCTCCGGAACGCTCCGCCGGGAAGACGTGGAGATCACCCTGTCCGGTGTCACCGTGGACTTGCCGGAGATCTCTCGCCTCGTAAATCTGCAGGGATTGGTGGTTCAATCCGGAACGGCTCGAGGGTCATTGCGGGTGCTCGGCACACCGGCAGATCCTGATCTGTTTGGTACCCTCAGTATCGAGGGGCTCTCCGCTACCACACCGGTGGGCCCGGACACCGTGGGACCGGTTGATTCCACCCTCATTTTCGATGAGCGCTCAGTACGCATGCCGCAAATCACCACTCAGGCAGGGGAGGCTACCGTGACCCTCGCGGGACAGGCGATCTTGAACCGCCTCACGCTGGAACAGTACCAGGCCACCGCCTCAATCAGCGGGGAGCCCGGACTTCGGGTGGACCGGGTCTTTGGACCGGTAGAGGTGGATGGATACGCCAGCGGCGACCTTACCCTGGAGGGCACGACTCGGGAGACGCGGCTCCAGGGAGACGTATTCACCTCCAGTACGGAAATCTCGATACAGGAGACCGACCAGCGTGATCCCGACCGAAATCGGCGGGGGTTTATTCTCGACTTGGATGTAGAAACGGGCCGCGCCGTTCAGTTTATCTGGCCTGATCGCGACTTTCCGATCCTACGCAGCAACTTTGCCACCGGCCAGACCGTCTCGATCGAGGCGGACACCCGCGAACAGCAGTTCTCGATTGTGGGCGACCTGGATATCCAGAGTGGTGATGTGTTCTACTTCGACCGGAGCTTCCTCATTCGCAACGGCCAAGTTGAATTCAACGAAGACGAGGAAGACTTTGATCCCCGCCTCACCGCCCGGGCGGAACTGCGAGAGGTCACCCCGGACGGGCCGGTACGGATCTATCTCGTGGCCGATGGCCAGCGACTGAGCGAGTTCAGTCCCCGCTTTGAATCGAACCCTCCCTTGGGTGGCAGCGAGATTGTGGCAATACTCGGGGGAAATATCTTTCAACAGTCGGGATCCGAATCGGTGAACCTCACCACCGCGCTCTTATCTACCAGCGATGTGGTAACCCAGTTCGGCGTCTTCCGCCAATTTGAGGACGCCGTGCGGGAACAGTTGAATCTGGACCTATTCGCGATTCGAACGAGCGTAATCCAGAACGTACTGCTCTCGGCGGTCACCCCCGTTGATGGCACCCAACCGGCCGTGGCACCCTCCTTGGGAGCATACTTGGACAATACCTCGATCTTTATGGGGCGCTATCTGGGCGACGCAGTCTTCGGACAGGCGGTGGTCCAGTTGAGATCTCAGGATATGCAGCAACCCTTTGAGGAAGACCCTGGAATTCAGCGTCTGGGCGGGGTATTGATTGATTCTGAAATTAGTTTAGAATGGCAGACACCTTTTTTCCTATTGGAGTGGAATTTTGCTCCACAGAACCCTGAGGAGCTATTTATCAGAGACAACACGTTCACGTTTTCGTGGTCATTTTCGTACTGACAGTAAGGGAGCCTGAATG
>JAWOCO010000281.1:0-8420 GCA_046483765.1 Alkalispirochaeta sp.
TACAGCTACAAATCCTAGCATTATTCTATCTACCTCGGCGGATATGTTACCATCTGCTTGAAGTGGCACGCAACGATAAGTTCAATCGCCCGTTCTGGGCGGCATACACTCCACAGGATCGCGCCGTGCTCTGTTTTCTGCGGCGGGACGACCACGTTCTGCTGATTCGCAAGAAACGCGGCCTCGGCGCGGGAAAGATCAATGGTCCGGGCGGCAAGACCGAATCGGGGGAGCGCCCGTTGGACGCGGCGGTACGGGAGACGCTGGAGGAAGTGGGACTCCAGCCGTTGGATCCGATTCACTACGGCACGGTGCGATTCGCCTTCACCGACGGCTACCTTCTGGAGGTGCACATCTTCGTGGCTTCCCGCTGGCGGGGCACACTGGTGGAAACCGAGGAAGCAGACCCATTCTGGGTTACCGAGGCTGATATTCCCTATGAGCAGATGTGGGAGGACGATAAGTGGTGGCTACCCGCGGTGCTTGCCGGAGATCATGTGGAGGCGGAAATGGCGTTTGACGGGGATGAGATGATTATGTGGGATCTCCGCTTCGCCTCAGGCGTGCGGCTCACCGGCGGCGTCTGACTACGCCGTCCCCTGCGAGTCCGACCACCTGGCCATGACAAATCCGAAGTCGCTCAGCATGTTGAGAAACTTGGAAACCATGGCGTGCTCATGCCCCCCACGCTCGCGTACGACGCGCACCACCGCCCGCTCAGCGCGGCGGATCACCGTCCGGCTCCGATCAAACTCCGCTCCCAGCCGCGTATCACCACCGATAAAGAAGCGCGGCTCGATGTGCGTTTTTTTTCGCCAGCGGGCAAAGATCTTTTCCAGGGTTGCCAGGTCTTCCTCACCGATCGTATCCATCGCTTCCAGCATGGGCGAACCCAGCGGGGATGCGATCACGCCCCCGGCTACGAGCATCCGATATTGAATCCAGGTTAGATCCTCGTTGAGCTGTGTGTAGTCTCGCCCGCGCGACGGGAGGAGACTCCGGCATACCCCCAAGGCAACCTGCGCTTCGTCGATCGTCCCTAACGCCTCGAAGGCGATATCATCCTTGAATCGTCGGTCTCCATCGATGAGAGAACTCTTTCCGTCATCACCACCGCCGGTTCGTACCGGTGTGTCTTCCTCAGTACTGCTCATGAAAATCCTGCATGACTACGTTATCCCGCAACTTTCCCAGCGCCTTTTCCTGAATTTGTCGCACGCGTTCCCGGGTAATTCCCAGGAACTGCCCCGTTTCTTCCAGGGTGTACGGTCCCTCTCCGCCCAATCCGAAGCGCAACTTGATAATGCGCATCTCTCGTTCACTTAGCTGATCCAGAACCTCTTCAATCGTGTCCTGTAACGTCAAGTGAAATACCAGATCAAACGGCTGCGCCTGCTGCTCATCTTCAATAACGTCCGACAGGCGGGTGGAATTATCCTCATCTATTGGAATATCAAGGGACGTCGTGTCCTGAGAGAGCTGTTGAATTTCTTCAACTTTCCGGGAGGTGAGGTTCATGTAGTCGGAAACTTCGCCGCTGTACGGATCGCGACCAAGTTCCTGGGTAAGATGCTTCGCCACATAGAAGCACTTCTTAATCGTGTTGAGCATGTGCACCGGAATCCGGATGACCCGACCCTTATCGGCGAGACTTTTGATGATCGCCTGGCGAATCCACCACGTGCCGTAGGTGGAAAAGCGACAGCCTCGGGTGTAATCAAACCGTTCCACCGCCTCGATGAGCCCGATGTTGCCTTCATCGATCAGATCGAGCAGTGATAGACCGCGGTGTTGGTACTTCTTCGCGATGGACACCACAAGGCGCAGGTTGGCATTGATCATGCGGGTCTTGAAACGGCGCAACTCCTCTTCCAGTGCCACCGGCGTTTCAGCAGCGCCGGTGTCGTCGTAGGCGGGTACCGCCGTGCGGGCATCCTGAATCTCCGATCGCAGTTCCTGAATGCGTTGTCCAATCGACTGCTCCTCTTCCACAGAGAGGAGCGCGTAGGTGGAAATCTGCTTTAAATAAAAGGACAGAGGATCAGAATCACCGACATATTCGTCGGTTTCAGTTGTTGCAGTACTGAGTTGGCGGGCTCCGCCGTTGGTGCGCTGCTGAGAAGTTGTTGATGCCATCGTCTGCCCCCTGATCGATTACATTACCTAATATGGTAGCACGCTCGCCGGGAGAAACCAAACACAATCTGGAAATGCTATCCTCGGGGCGCTGCTTCAGGATCAACGAAGGAGTTGTTCCGCCATACCGAGAAGTAGAGCGCCGCACCTTCACTGGTGGGAGATACTCCTACGGAACCGAGGACGTTGCCCGCTTCAATCTCGTCACCCACTCCCACGTTGACCGCCTCCTGGCCACCGTAGACGTAGATGTAGCCTTGAGAGGATTGGACAAAGACGACGTTACCGAAGCTGGAATGGGGACCGGAATAGACGACTCGCCCACTGCTGATGCTGGCCACCGGGGTGCCGCGCTGCGCCTCGATCATGACGCCGGGAAACTTCCCCTCCAGCTTGCGTCGATCTCCGGCAACCGGCCAGGCACCACCTTCGTCATAACTCAGGGGCTGAATGACCGAGGCGGCTACCGGAATGGCACGGACCACCCGAGATCCGTCGTCCTCGTCGGATTCGGCCTCATTGGCTTCACCATCGGCGGAAGGGGCATCGTCGGCATCATTGTCATCGGAGGTTGCCTCGGAGGAAGCGATGCGGGCGGTGTCGGGATCAAACGGCACCCGGAGTCGTTGGCCCGCTACGATCATCGTGTCTTGCAGATCATTCAGCGATCGCAGCTCATCCACCGTGATTTCGTTTCGGCGAGCGATGGAGTACAGGGTGTCCCCCTTTCGCACCGTATATTGGCCGGGAATCGTCAGGACCGTCCCAGGCAGCAGGAGCTCAGCCGCTTCGATCTCGTTCACGTCCATCAGTTGCTGGACGGAAATTTCGTATCTGCGGGCGATGGCGTACAGCGTCTCTCCGTCGGTGACCTCGTGCTGGAGCGTTTCCGAGGTGGCGGCAGCAAGGGCCCCAACAATAAGTGCAAGACAGAATAGTGTTCTTTTCATACGACTCTTCCATGTACGTTGTCGACAGACGCACCGTGAAAGTTGAGAGTCCACACAGAGGCACACCCATAAAAAAACCGCAGACACCTGATGTCTGCGGTTTTTTGCTTCCGTGACCACGATCGTACTAAAACTGAAAGTCGGGCTGAGAGGATTTGAACCTCCGACCTCACCGTCCCGAACGGCGCGCGCTAGCCCCTGCGCTACAGCCCGAATGCGTACGGCAACATAGCAGAACCCCCATGACTGGTCAACCCCATTTCGTTGACACCCGTGGGGCCACATGCTACCGTTTGCGCGCTACAAAGTACCGCATAGGAAGGACATCGACACATAATGGCAGAGTCCCAAGAAGAGAAAAAGACGTCCCGCGCAGCTAACGCCCGGAATCGGCGGCTGTATATCGGCAGCCTTATCATCCTCATCATCGTGGTGGTATCGTTCGTGGGCGCCCCCATCATCAGTACCTTAGGGGGCGGTGGACAAATGGTCTTCGGCCAATACGCCGGAGAGGAGATCAGATATCAGCAGGGGAATTTTTTCGCCCGCCAGTATGAGGCTATCGCTCAGTCCCTCCGCGACTCGGGGCAAACAGCCGATCTGGATCTGCAACTCCGCATCGCCTGGCGGGAAGCGTTCAACCGAACCGTGCTCCACACCGCGATTCTGGACCACGCCGAAAACACCGGCATGGATGTTTCCTCGGATCGCGTAGACGAACTCATCGCCTCGGATCCGCGGTTTCAATCCAATGGTCGCTTTGATCCCGCCGCCTACGAACGCATCGGCAGTCAGGAGCGGTTTTCGTTGCGGAACTTCCACCGGGAATCCGCGATTTTCGATCAGTTTATTACTGACGTCCTCACCGGAACCAAGAGTTCCGCCGCCGAGCGGGAGTTCGTGGCCCAAATGAGCGGCCCGGAGCGCTCCTTTGACGTGGTTCGCTTTCCCTTTTCAGATTTTCCCGAAGCCCAGGTCCGGACGTTCGCAGAGGAGAATCCGGAGCTCTTCACGGAACTTGATCTGGCGGTGGTAACGCTTGCCACGGAGGAAGAGGCTCAGCAAATCCGGGAACAGGCGTTGGAGCCGGGTAATCCGATCGGCAACCTGGCCCGGACTTACTCCCGCGATCTGTACGCGGATCAGGACGGAGAGATGGGCACGATCTACGCCTATGAACTGCAGCAGGAGATGATCAACCCCGAAGACGTGGAGTCTCTGACCCAGCTCGAACCGGGCGAGATCAGCGACCCCATCGAAACCACCGCGGGATGGGCGTTCTACGAGGCGCTGGACACTGCTGAGGCAGCCGACCTTGCTCAAGACGACACGCTTGAGGCGGTCCGTAGTTACCTGCAGAACTTTGAGCAGGGCCGTATTCAGGACTTTGTGCGCTCGGAGGCGGAGGAGTTTGTCGCCGGGGCGCAGGACGGAGGATTTGCGGCGTTCGCTGAATCGGAAGGCCGGGAGGTGCGTACCACTCCGTTCTTCCCGATTAACTACGGCGACTTGCAGCTCTTCGGTCAGCTCGAGAGCTCACAGATTCCTGAGCTCTCGGATGCGGCGTTTCGGGAAACTTTTTTCCAAACGGCGTTCTCCCTGGAAGAGGACGCGGTCAGTGAGCCGATTTCCCTGCGTCGTTCGGTGCTGGTCATGCAACTTCGTGAAGAGCGCCCGGCGCGGGAATCCGATATCGCTTTTATCGATCAGTACTACGATACGCTTCTTCGGGAGTTCCGCAGCGACGAGATCGAGTCGGCCTATGTGAATGATGAACTTCTGCAGGATAACTTCGCCCAGGCGTTCAACCGGTACGTTACAGGTACCAACTAGCCCCTGGCTGTGGACGATTCCGCGTTACGTGTAGAACGCCGCTCCGCCCCGCGGGGAGCGGTGGTATACGTAGATGGGCGACCGCTTACCGGTCCGGATCCGGTGTCGTCCATGGAGCGCCGTCTGCCGGACCCGCTCACCGTTGCTCCCCAGACACTCTTTCTCATACTGTCGCCGCTGGACGCCTTCGGCGTAGCAGAGTGGATATCCCGAATTCCGCAGAGTTGTGGCGTGCTCCTGGTTGAGTTTGAACCGCAGCTCGCCGAACTGAACCCGTTCCGGTCGGGGTGGAGCGAGTACCGCCGCTGGGAGCAGGCCGACTCCTGGAACGCCGCCGTCCACGCCGCGGACGAACTGATTCACCGCCAGGCGCTGCGGCGGCTGCAAACGATTCATCTCACCGGCGGGACTCGCCTCCATCGCTCGCGCTATCAGGATCTCGAGGCACACCTGAGCCGTGCGATTCACCGCTACTGGAATAATCGCGGCACCCAGATTCGTCTCCAGCGACGGTGGGTGGCGAACCTAATACGCAACGTGGTCCGGGAGGGCCTGCCGGTGACCGCACTGAACGGCCACGCGGGACGCCGTGCGGTTCTGGTAGGTGCCGGTCCCAGCCTGGACGCCCACATACCGCTCCTGGCGCGGCTGTTTCCCCCGGTGAGACAGCGCTGGTCGTCTGATGCCCGGGGAGTTCTCGTGGCGATCGATACCGCCCTTCCCGCGTTGGCCGCCTCCGACATTCAGCCCGATTTTGTAGTAACCATGGACGGTCAACTGGCAAACGCGCAGGACTTTCTTCCGTGGCAGTGGGATCAGACAGCGGTCATCGCCGACGCCACCACGCATTTCAGTATCCCCCGGCGCTTTTCCCCGTCGCGGCGATACTGGTTTGTTTCGCGCTTCGCACCGGTACAGCTCTTTACCGACCCGGAACTTGCTCCCCTCTTTGCGGGGATTCCCGTACTGCCGCCGTTCGGGTCGGTTGCCCCCGCCGCAGTTCACATTCTCTCACAGCTCATGGGAATCAGCGAGATTCTGGTGGCAGGTGTTGATTTCTGGTATCGACCGCCGCGCAGCCACGCTGAAATGAGCACCACCGATCGCTGGCTCGCGAAGCGGGTCTCTCGCCTCCACCACCGTCAGGGCCACGATCGGGCCCTCGCCCGGCCCACACAGGAGGTACGTCTGAAGGACGGCACCAGCGCCGGGGGAGATGCGATTCTGTTCGACCAGGCGCAACTCGCCCGAGATGTGATCTCCCGCTCATCGTCGCGGGTGTTTCACCTACCGGGGTCAGGTCTCGAGATTGGGACGGAGCCGCTGTCGCCGGCGGACGTGGAACAATGGTGGAACACTGGTGATGTGGCCGATACCCCTGACCACCGCGATAGCCCATCCGCGGCCCACGCCGCAGATGGTGCGGGCGCTACAGGCGCAACACGCGCCGCCGGCGCCCGAACGGAGGCGGTGCGGGCGCTCCTGCGCCGGCTGCAGGCCTTAGAAGAGAACCTGCAGCGGCGGGATCGGGCCACCATTATCGATAGTGGCCTGGATTTTACGCTGGTGGATCTTCCCCAGTGGCCGTTGATGACGCTCTCTCCGGAGTGGATGGGGGTGCACCGGCTGCGCATACTTAGGTCGGTGCGGGACTATCGCCGACGGGTGGAAACGCTACTCCTCCGGAGTTCCGCGCAGGACTGAGAGAAACGCGGACTGTGGCAGTTCCACGTTACCCACCATCTTCATGCGCTTCTTTCCCTCTTTCTGTTTTTCCAGCAGTTTCCGTTTCCGCGAGATGTCACCGCCATAGCACTTGGCGGTAACGTCTTTCCGCAGCGCCGGAATCGTTTCCCGGGCGATAATCTTGGCCCCGATCGCGCCCTGTAGGGGAATCTTGAACTGCTGCCGGGGGATTTCGTTGCGCAGCTGCTTACAGGCCGCCCGCGCTCGGAACTCGGCATTGCCGCGATACACCAGCATTGAGAGCGCGTCCACCGGCTTTCCGTTAACCAGAATATCCAAGCGCACCAGATCCACCGGATGGTAACCGAGCATCTCATAGTCAAACGAGGCGTAGCCCCGAGAAAGCGACTTCAGGTTGTCATAGAAGTCGAACAGCACCTCTGCCAGAGGCATTTCAAAAATCACCTCGACGCGGGAGGTGTCGAGATAGATCATGTCCTTCTGGATGCCGCGGCGATCATTGCACAGGGTGAGCATCGGCCCCAAATAGGTATCTGGCGTAATAATGGACGCCTTAATGAACGGTTCTCGAGACTCCCGGATCTCCCCGAGTTCCGGAAACTCCAGCGGACTGTTTACCGCAATCGTCCGTCCATCGTGGAGATCCACCTGGTACTGGACCGAAGGGGCGGTAATTACCAGGTTCAGGTTGAATTCGCGTTCCAGCCGCTCCTGCACCACCTCCAGGTGTAACATGCCCAGAAATCCGCACCGAAATCCGAATCCCAGCGCCGCGGAGTTGTCCTTCTCAAACACCAAGGAGGCGTCATTGAGTTTGAGCTTGTCCATGGCACGAATGAGTTCCTGGTAATCGTTGCTATCGATCGGATAGATCGACGAAAACACCACCGGCTTCACTTCCCGGAAGCCGGGAAGCTGTTCCGCACAGCGGTGGTCCGGACGCGTTACGGTATCACCGACCCGTACGTCCTGGATCGTTTTTATTCCCGCGATGATATATCCCACATCTCCGGCGGCGAGTTCGGCGATCGGTTCCAGCTTGATCTTGAACTTGCCCGTCTCTTCCACCACATATTTGGCGCCGTTATACCACATTTCGATCGTGTCCCCGGGACGGATCTTGCCGTCGAAGACGCGAATGTGTACCACCACCCCGCGATACGGATCGTAGTTGCTGTCGAATACCAGCGCTTGCAGGGGGCGCGTCTCGTCACCGGACGGCGGGGGAATCCGGGCAACCAACGCCTCCAGCAGCGCCTCGATGCCATAGCCGGTCTTCCCACTGACCTGAATTACATCGTCCGGATCAAGGCCGAGATCGTGTTCGATCTGGTGAAGACACATATCGATATCAGCGGCGGGAAGGTCGATCTTGTTGAGCACCGGAATTATCTCCAGGTCGTGCTCCAGGGCCAAATACAGGTTGCTCAGCGTCTGCGCTTCAACGCCTTGCGCCGCATCTATGAGGAGAATCGCGCCCTCACAGGAGGTGATTGCACGGCTCACCTCATAGGAAAAGTCCACATGCCCTGGCGTATCCACCAGGTTCAGCCGGTACTCCTGCCCACCGATATCCATCGGCATCGTAACCGCCTGACTCTTGATCGTTATTCCCCGTTCCCGCTCAATATCCATCGAATCCAGGAGCTGGTCGCGAAAGTCGCGGTAGAACTTTTCATGAGGCCGGCGATAATAGTAGATGCAACTAGGATAGATGCGGAAAGCACAGCAAAGTTGCCGTCCGGACTGTATCCTGCTAGCTGTGCGCCGGTACTGATGACAAAGACAGTCACG
>JAWOCO010000030.1:0-2835 GCA_046483765.1 Alkalispirochaeta sp.
TACCCCAGGAAGGTTCCGATGCCGATACCTGGACCGGTGAGATCGTCACTGATGAGGGGATCCCCGTGCGCCGCTGGGAGTGGGTAGAACGCCTGCCGGAGCGCGTCGAATGGGATGGTCGTGATGGTGACGGAGACCTGGTCTCCGACGGGCGCTACACCTATATCCTCACCGGTCGAGATTCTGCGGGAAACAGAACGATTGCGCGGCAGGATAATCTGCGCGTCAGCACCGACGTGCGGGACATATCGGTAGCTGCCGCGGTACGCCACTTCTCTCCCAACGATGACGGTGCCCGGGATAGCGTCGATTTTGAGATCGATCTCTCGGGGGACGCGGATATCCGTGAATGGGAGTTTTCCGTCCTCAACAGCGATGGAGACACGGTGGACGAACGCACCGGCGATGGTGAGATCCCCTCAACCTTCGAGTTCAGTGGTCGTGACGGCGGAGAAGCGCTGCCGGAAGGCGAATATCGCGGCCGACTGAGTATTCTCCAGCGCAACGGAGAGCGTCAGGAAGACACGAGCCGTCCGGTTACCCTGGACGTGACCGCGCCTGAGGTATCTGCAGAGGCCGGGAGCGAGGCCACGGACGAGTCACTTACTCTGGAGCAGAGTACTGAGGGAGCGGCCTCCTGGCGTGGACGCATCGTCCCCGCCGACGAAGACGATAGTATCCTCTCGGTGGAGTGGGATGACGAACTGCCACAGGAGTTCACCTGGAACGGTCAGACCGACAGCGGCGAATCCGCGGCAACCGGTCGGTATCGGTACGTCCTGAGCGCTACTGATCGCGCCGGCAACCGCACGGTGGTGGAGACGGACTCCTTCCTCTTGGACCGGGACGCTCCCTCCGTGGATGTCGAGATCGAGCCCCGTCCGTACTTTCCTGCCACCAACGGAGAAGAAACGGAGCTCAGCATAGCGGTAGAGACCTCCGACCGGAGTGAAGTTGCCGAGTGGCAGGTAACGATTTACGATCCCGAGGGCGGTCAATTTGCCCAGTTTGGTGATGAAGGCACACCGCCGGAGCCGATTACCTGGGACGGCCGCGGAGCAGACGGTGATCTGCCGGAATCTGCCCGGGATTATACCGCAGCAGTGACGGTGACCGACGAGGTTGGCAACGAGGCTACCACTGAGCGCACCGTTCCTATCGGAATTCTGGTTGAACGAGATGAAGGCGACGACTTGCGGTTCAGTATTACCGGAATTCGGTTTGCTTCCTTTGAAGCGGACTATGAGAACCTCAGTGACCGAGACGTGGTATCCGAGAATCGGGAAACGCTGGACGAAATTGCAGAATTGCTGCAGCGATATCCGGATCAGGATGTACTCATAGAGGGACACGCCGTACACATCTTCTATGAAGAGGATGATGTTGAGCGCGAGCAGGAAGAGGTACTGCTGCCGCTCTCGGAAGAGCGCGCGCAGGTTGTCCTGGACGCCCTGGTAGAGCGTGGGGTCGATGAAGACCGGCTCACCGCTGTGGGGCGTGGTGGCAGCGAGCCGCTGGTACCCCATAGTGACATGCAGGATCGTTGGAAGAACCGACGAGTGGAGTTTGAGCTGCAGTAGGGCTCTTCGCCTCGAAATAGCTCTTTGCATTGCACGACGCGCCCGGAGGGTCCTACCTTCCGGGCGTTTTTCGTGCCGGCTTCCTCCGTGCCGGCTTCCTCCATTCTGGCCGTTGTGTGCAGAAACCTACCGAGTGTAGTAGAGTTAATACTGTACCGAGGGGGTACCTATGTGTGACAGATGTGACGAACGCTTTAGTCAAGGCACTCACGTGTGTCTGGTGTTTCGTGACGAAGCGGAGCGGCAGCGGGTAGTGGCATCCTTTGTTGACGATGGCTTAACCCATGATCAGCACGTGTACTACTTTGCCGATAGCGCTACTCCCCACGATGTGACCAGGTGGCTATCCGCCTTGGATGTTGATCTTCCCGAGGATGAGTCATCGCTTCAGTTCACTACTCGGAATACCGCTGAAACCTACCATCCCAGCGGCGCCTTCGTTCCGGAGGAGATGTACGACATTCTGCGTGCTACTTATGACGGGTGCCGGGAGGAGGGGTTCCGGGGAGCCCGGGTTACCGGAGAGATGAGCTGGGCGCTGCAGCCGATCGCCGGCACAGAGCGACTCATGGAGTATGAGGCCGGGGTCAATGAGGTGCTTAAGACCCATCCGGTTACCGCCATGTGCCAGTACGACGCCCATCGATTCAGTGGAGAGACGATTTTTCAAGCACTCCGCGTGCACCCGTATATGATTATGAACGGTCAACTGGTGCGCAATCCGTACTACGCCGCGGCACAGTAATGGTGGGTGACGAGAACAACCGGGAGCCCGCCGCGGTCCTGCACGATCTGCTCACGGCGGGCACCTTTATCAGCTACTACAGTGAATCTGAGAAACTTCTCGATTTCGTGGCCGCGGCGCTTACCTCCGTTCCCGGGGTGGCGGCGTGTCATTTTGAGATGGGGCCGGGGCTCGCCGTGTACGAGACGCCGGTGACTGCCCGTGAGGTGACCGGTCCCTACCGGGTCACCATCCAGTCGGCGCTGAAGCGGTATGGCAGTGCGATCCTCACGATCGATGATCCCCAGCAGTTTCAGGCGTACGAGGCCGCGGTCCACAACTTCATTAACTCCGTGGCCCTGAGGCTGGAAAACCTGAAGCACCAGACGGAGCTCGAGGAACGGATCCGGGAGCAAACGCATGAAGTCGAGGTGAGCCAGGCGTTTCTGGAGTCGATCTTCGAGAACACCGGTGACGCGATGTCGGTGATTGGAGATGACTTTCGGATCATTCGCGCCAACCGCGCGGCGC
>JAWOCO010000063.1:0-2522 GCA_046483765.1 Alkalispirochaeta sp.
ACCTGGCGGTGGCATTTATCGATCTGGACGGACTCAAGCGCGTCAATGATACCAGCGGTCACTCCATGGGAGATCGATTCATTCGAGAAGTTTCCCGTCTACTGCGTGAGGTGAAGCGTGCCTCCGACGAAGTGTGCCGCATGGGCGGCGACGAGTTCATGATGATACTCCCGGATACCGCTTCTGAGGAGGCCCATCGCATGATGGACCGTCTTACCGGAGCGGCGGCCTGCTCCAGTGTATTGCAGGCGATGGGTCCCGGACCGTGGATCAGTTACGGCATCGTCGACCTATTGGAACTGGCGGAGCTGGCCGATCTGTCATCGCGCTCCCCGAACGTTTCCGAAACGCTCCTGCAGCACCTCATCCATATCGCCGACACGCGGATGTATGAGGAGAAGCGGCGCCACTACGATGCTCACCACTACCGAAGCCGCCATGATTTCCACGGCAGCGCAGGTGACCCGTAGCCGGATCACTCCCCGCGGGGCCACTCCACGACGAACTGCGCGCCCCCCTCACCGGAGAACCGCATGACCCCCGAGAGTTGCTCCGTGAGGATGCGCACCAGTCGCATACCCAACGATTGGCTGGGCCCCTCAGCCTGAGCAGCGGTGAGGCCGATTCCGTTGTCGGCCACGGTGAGCCGATAGCGCTCAGAATCCAGGGAGATAAACGCCACCGCGATTTCTCCGGGCCGGCGATCAGGAAAGGCGTGCCGATAGGAGTTGGTGAGCAGTTCATTGAGGATGATGCCGCAGGGGATCGCGTGCTCAATACCGAGATCAATCTGGTCCACGTGCAATTGGATCGCCACCGTGTCGTCACGACCATAGGCGGTACGCAAATCGTAGACCAGCTCCTGGATATAGGTGGACATATCTACCGCCGAGAGGTCATCAGTACCGTACAGGCTCTCGTGTACCCGCGCGATAGAGTAGATCCGGTTCTTGCTGTCCTCGAAGGCCACCATGGCATCATCCACCGACCTCACGTTTTCCGCCTGCAAAGACAACAGACTGGCGATCACGTTCAGATTGTTCTTGACCCGGTGATGAATCTCGCGCACCAGGGCATCTTTCTCCGAAGCTGCCGCGATTAGCTGCTGCTCTCGCTGGTGGACCCGGGAGGTCATTTCCGCGAAGCGGTAGAGCAGAACATCCAGTTCGGCGAAGGAGTGCCGATCGGGTGACCGAACCATACCCGCCTCGCCTGCCTCGCGATCGATGGCGGTAGCGAAGTCCATAAGCGGGTTGACCACCCGCTGTCGTAGACGGTGGCGAAAGAATAATAGGGTAAGGAGGGAGATCCCCGCCACCGCAAGAATCGTGCCCACAAACACCCAGATCGCCGAAGCAAACGCGGAATGCAGCGGTTCGTATACCACCACGGTCCAGCCGCTGGCGCCATCGCGCACCGCAGAGTACAGCGTGAGTTGTCCGTCCTCTCGGATGACAGTGGTCGCCGGCCGCCCGGCGCCCACGCGTTGCATCACTGTCAGGCCCCCCAGATTTGCCTGGCGCTGAACTATTGAGAAGTCGGGATGGGCGATAACGTTGCCGTAGCGATCAGTGATGAAGACCGTCTGGTCACTGCCTGCGGGCACGCTCTCCGATAGCTGCGTCTGGAGCAGTTCCAAGTTGAGTTCGGCAGCTATGGCGTGCGTGTACCCCCGGGGCTTCTGAGCCACCGCAATCACGATGGCGTCGGCGGCGGTACTGTAATAGGGCACTGTAAGCGTCGCGGTTCCCAGCACCGACACCCCGGGAACCAGACCGGAGAGGTCCGTGCCGATATCAGCCGTGTGCGGCACGGAATCCACAATGCGAAAATTGGAGTCCAGTGCCATGACTCGATGGAAGAGCGCGGACGAACCATCGCGACCGAGACCGATCATCGTCTCCATGCGCCCGTCGATACGTCCTTCCGGATCGATTAGTGCCAAGTTAAGCATGTGGTGCACCCCCTCCAGATACACGCGCACGATACCCTGCAGCCACACCGCGTCCCGGACGTGGCGTTCCTGCACCGTGTCGCGCTGAATACCGAGAGTGAAGGCAAACTGAAACAGCAAAATCACCACCACCGGCAGTAGAAACCACCGCAGGATGGTGGTGCGAATAATCCGGTCCAAGGACCAGTGCCGTCCCGTCACGGTTGGATACCTTCGGCGTAATCGGTCACCGGTACGTACATGCCCCGCTGCACGCGAAAAATCGTTGCCGAGGGTTCGATATCGCCGGAGGTATTGAAAGTTACCGAACCGAGCAACGTATCGAACGACTCCAGCCGGGATAGTTCCTGCCGAAGTGCGTCGGCGGTGGGACGCGCCGATTGCAGGGCATGCGCCACTAACCGGACCGCGTCATACGCCTGGCTCGCAGCGAAGGAGGGTTCTCGACCAAAGCGGCGCATGAAGCGCTCCTGGAACTCCGCTCCGGCCTCCGTAGCGGTGAGTGAAGGATAGGACATGCGGGCGAGCAGCATGTCCTCAACTGCAATCCCTCCCAGGGTTGGCAGAG
>JAWOCO010000014.1:0-3474 GCA_046483765.1 Alkalispirochaeta sp.
GTTTGACTGTTGTATAACACAATGCCTACGTTTTAGTACAACACTCAGGTAGGAGGAGCCTATTATGGATCTATCACAGTTTACGGTCTCAATCGAAGCGTTTGAGGTCGTGGGACACATTTTGACCCTTGGTTATGCCGCCATGGCAGCATCATTGCTGTACTTCGTGCTGACCAAGAACGACAACATGCCCAAGTATCGCATGTCGTCAGTCCTGTCGGTGGTCGTTATGACCTCAGCTCTGCTGCTGCTGTACACCCAGAAGCAGAGTTGGACGGCGGCGTACACGTTTGACGCCATGGCCGGTGTATACGTACTGCGGGAAGGCGCCGAGCTGTTCACTAACGGCTTTCGCTATCTCAACTGGATGATCGACGTTCCGATGCTGCTGATTCAGATTCTCTTCGTAGCGGGGATCGCCGGTGTGGCGTTCCGCAAGTATCTGACGCAGTTCAGCATTTCCGGTGTTCTCATGGTGGTCACTGGATACATCGGTCAGTTCTATGAGCCGGGCCGGTTGGCAGAGAACATCACCCTCTGGCTGGTGTGGGGCTTCATTTCAACGGTCTTCTTCGTGTGGGTCTTGGTATTGATCACGCGCGTGATTCGTGAAGGTAAGGCCAACATGAAGGGAAGCAAGGCGCAGGGGATCTTCGGTGCGATACTGCCGCTCTTCTACATTTCCTGGTTCCTGTATCCCGGGGCGTACTTAATGCCGATCCTTATGTCCACCGGAATCGCCGACTACGAGTTTGCCATCGTGGCACAGCAGCTGACCTACACCGTGGCGGACGTTAGCTCGAAGGTAATCTACGGGGCGATGCTCAACATCTCCTCCACGATTCTCAGTAACGAGCAGGGATTTGTAGCCGACTAACGCGTAGACAGGTACCCACGTCAGACACCAGCTACGCGCTGGATAGAGCGTATGTGATCGGGGACGATTCCTTTACCAGAATCGTCCCCGACTTGTGTCATCTGCTCGGGAGCGCCCGCCCCGGAGTAGATCGACAAGGGAGAAGCCCACGACGGCCAGCGGAAGAATAATGAGCACAAGGAACGCCAGCAGCACTTCTACTCGGTGCCAGGGAAGATCGCGGATGAGAACCGCCTCGCTAGGATCATTAGGGTTATAGAAGACGGGCACCCGATTTCGTTGCTCGATATCGAAACGATCGAGATAGGCCGACGCCCGTTCTTGATCGCGGTAGATCCATTCAAATACCGCCAGTTCCTCGCCGGTATACGTCTCACCATCCACTTCATAGCTGTAGGTTATCTCGGGACGAAAGCGTTCACCGGGAGAGCGACTATCGTCAGGGTCTGAAGAGGGAGCTATCACCACACGCTCCACGGTGCCCAGCGTGGACGGCCACTGCAACGTCTCAATATGCTGATACAACAGCAGCCCCGCCGCCAGCAGGAAGAAGGCTGACGTCAATGAGCGGAGCGTAAATCGCATGACCGCTTCCCGGCTGATTCGGCTCAAACGACCCCCTGATCCAACATAGCGTCGGCAACCTTCACGAAGCCGGCGATATTGGCACCGGCCAGAAAGTTACCCGGCTCGTGGTAGCGTTCCGCCGCTTCCGCCACCGAGCGATAGATCGATCGCATAATTTCCCGCAGCCGATCATCCACCTCATCAAAGCCCCAGGCCAACCGCATCGCGTTCTGGCTCATCTCCAAACCACTGGTGGCAACCCCGCCGGCGTTGGCAGCCTTGGCAGGACCGAACAGGACCTTGCCAGCCAGGAGCACATCGATAGCCCCCGGCGTGGTTGGCATGTTGGCGCCTTCGGAAACCACCTTACAGCCGTTGGCCACCAGTGTCTTCGCCTCCGCCTCATCGATTTCGTTCTGGGTGGCGGAGGGAAACGCCGCCTGGGCGGGGATGTTCCAAGGATGGGCGTCGGCGGTGAACTCCACGCCGAATTCCTGGGCGTATTCTTTGATCCGACCCCGCTTCACGTTCTTGAGCTCCATCACCCACTGCAGCTTTTCTTCGGTGATTCCCTGGGGGTCGTAAATGAACCCGGAGGAGTCGGAGAGCGTCACCGGTTTGGCCCCCAGCTCCAACAGCTTCCGCACGGTGTACTGCGCCACGTTGCCGCTGCCGGAGACGAGGCACGTCTTTCCCTCGATTGAGTCGCCGGTGGCCTGCAGCATCTCCTCAGCAAAGTAAACCGCGCCATAGCCGGTGGCCTCGGGACGCACCAGGGATCCGCCCCAGTTGAGCCCTTTGCCGGTAAGCGTGCCGGTGAACTGATTCCGGAGGCGCTTGAACTGCCCGAAGAGGTAGCCGATTTCCCGTCCACCCACTCCGATGTCACCGGCAGGAACGTCCGTTTCCGCGCCGATATGGCGGGAAAGTTCGGTCATCAGGGACTGACAAAAACGCATCACCTCGCCGTCAGACTTACCCTTGGGATCAAAGTCACTGCCGCCTTTGCCGCCGCCCATCTGTAGTCCGGTGAGACTGTTCTTGAACACCTGCTCAAAGGCCAGGAACTTCATGATGCTCATGTTTACTGAAGGATGAAAGCGCAAGCCCCCCTTGTAGGGACCCAGAGCACTGGAAAACTGGACGCGGTAGCCGCGATTAACCTGAATGGAACCATCATCGGCCACCCAGGGGACGCGGAAAGTAATCGTCCGCTCCGGCTCCACCAGCCGCTCCAGAATTGCCGCGTCACGATACTCGGGATGCTGTTCGATAACGGGCCCCAAGGTGCCGAGCACCTCGTCCACAGCTTGGAGAAACTCGGGTTGGTGGGTATTGCGGGACCGCAGGTCTTCAAAAACGGATTGGGTGTATGACATCAATTGCTCCTGTGGGGCGCATCATAACCGGTGAAGCCGCGGGTCGCAACGAGGAACGGCCGTCGCATCTTACAAAGATACGACGGCCGCTGAGTGTCATGGGTACGATTCCCCCACGATGGGGAGGAAGCAGTACTACAGGGTCAGCTCGAATTCCTCGTCACCGAAGATTCGGTTGTCACCCTGATAGTCGCGAATACCGCCTACGTTGAAGACCGTCTCATAACCGAGGGCCTCCAGGGCATCTTTCATGTAGCCGGCACGCGTGCCGGAGCCACACATCAGGAAGATCTCCCGATCTTTTGCGCCGAAGATGTTCTCAATACGAGCGGCGGAAGTGATGTCACTTTCCTCGAACTCCCAGTCGGCACGATCAAAGGAGGTCTCGTCGAAGTACTGGAAGAAGGACACCAGCTCAAAGCCGTCGATGTAACCGCCCACGTACAGGTCCTCCACGTTGCGCAGATCCACGTACTTGGCACCGGGACGACTCATGTAGGAGTCGATGTTTTCCATCGTCACCTCATCGGGAAGCGCCTGGGCACCGGCGTAGCTCCCGTCACCGAGCACTTTGTTCTCGCCGTCGTAGTCCCGGATACCACCGGCGTTAAAGACCGTGGTGTATCCCAGGGACTCCAGGGCGTCCTTGGT
>JAWOCO010000118.1:0-20220 GCA_046483765.1 Alkalispirochaeta sp.
CTGACAGGTATCCAGGCAAAAAAGATAAGTTTGGGCGGTATGTGGTCGATTTTGGAGAATATCTTTACGAAGGTGTGGACCTGAAGGGCACTAAGCTCTGATTTTTTTATTTTTATTAGTTTAAGGGTGAGGAGAATATGACAGCAGAAGGCCGGAGCTTAAGCACAATCCGCGGAGTCTCGGCTATCGCCGCGTGGCGAAACGTCCAGACCAGATTGTTCAGATCCAGCACTCCCCGAGCCGGCTCGGTAAGACTCCACCGCCGCCGGGCGAAGCGGCCGTCCCCGCGACGATACGCGACCTTCCGCAGAGGTACCTCCCGGCTCAGCACGGCGCTCAGCTGCGGTGCATCCTCCACCAGCCGCATGAGGTCTGCCGAAGGGCGCCCGGCGGCGCCGCGGCCCAGCGAGATATTGAGAGTTGTTCGAGTAATGATCTGCCCAGGCCGATGATCCTGAACCAGGGCGGAAAGCTGATCGATCGCCTCGCTCACAGAAACACCGCACCATTCACCGCGTAGCTCGGGTGGAGCGCGCGACGTACCACGAAACGTGACTTACTGCGAATCCGGCGCGACGCGGACCACCGTGCGTCCCCGATGGGTACCCTCCAGCAAGGACCGCGCCACTTCGGGAACACCGGGCAGATCCGTCTCAGAGACGTTAGCGTGCCCCTGCTCTACGTTCGGTTGGCGGAGGTCTCCCGCGATACGGTTCCACACACGCCGCCGCTCATCGATGGGGTTCTGCACCGAATCGATTCCGATCAGTTGAACGCCCCGCAGGATAAAGGGAAACACCGTGAGGGGCAGATCCGCATCGCGCGTGAGACCGCAGGCGGTGATGGGCGCACCGTACCCGGCGGCTTTCACCATGCCCGCGAGAATCGTACCGCCGGTGGTGTCCACCCCGGCGATCCAGCGCGCCTTAGCGATCGGCTTTTCCGCAGCCGCCGCCACTGCATCGCGGTCCACCACCTCCGACGCACCCAACGAGGCGAGCCACTCTCGCACATCGGGATTGTCCGCTTGTCCGGTGGAGGCGGTCACGGCGTATCCCAACCCTGCGAGCATCGCCACCGCAATCGATCCTACTCCCCCACCGGCACCGGAGACCACCACCGGGCCCGCCGCCGCGTCCTGGGGACGGGCCCGCAATATGCGATCAATACGTTCTACCGAAAGAGCCGCGGTATACCCGGCGGTGCCATAGATCATGGCGGTCCGTGGTGTGAGAGATTCCGGCAGCGCCACCACCCACTCAGCGGGAACCCGGATATACTCGCTAAACCCTCCCCAGGTATTCATACCCAGGTCGTACCCGTGCACCACCACTGCCGTTCCCGGGGGCACGCTATCGACGGAGGACGTGACCACCACACCGGCGGCATCGATTCCCGGGGTGTGGGGATAGGCTTTGGTCACGCCCCGGTTTCCCTGGAGCGACAAGGCGTCTTTATAGTTGAGCGAGGAGTGGCTCACCCGGACGGTGACATCTCCCTCCGGAAGCTCCTCCGGCGTACACTGCTCCACGGTGGCAGTGACGCCGGCATCGGTCTCTCGCGCCCGCAGGGCGGAGAAACTCGCGGGAACGGTTAATTGGCTCATACCCCAAGCCTACTAAAGACCGGCGGGATGCACCACCGCCACCGCTCCGTTGCTGAGGGGCACCAGGATCCGGACGCCTACTCCAACCGGAGTGCCCGCTGGATCAGCATCCAACGCAAGCCGCGCGGTAACCGACCCGGTGTTCGGATTCACCTGACGGAGTTCGCCGGAAGAGGTGCCGTAGTACACCCGGCCATCCAGAACCGCGGGAGCTCCCGTTGCGTCACTGAGGACGTAGCGTTGGGATCCATCCGCCGTATTCAGCGCGATAATCTCCCCTTCGCTGTAGAAAAACACCGTCTCCTCGGCGACCACCGGATCCACGAAGGACCCCCGTCCGCCGGCGAGCTCACGCTCCCACACTACCGAACCTGCCGAGACATCCACCGCCGCCGCCGTTCCGCGCCGTCCCACCAGATACGCCTGCGATCCGGATCCCGCGGGGGCCAACGCCACCGGTTGGGACATTCCGGTGGAAATCGTGCGCAGGACGCTGCCACTGGAAGGATCAACTACCAGAACCTGTCCCTGCTGATCGGCAATCACTACCGAACCGGAAATGATAGCGGGAGTCATCTTGGAACCACCGGGGACGGTGATCGTAGTGCCGGTGGCACTTCCTCGTCCGGCGTAGACGGTAAGCTCCTCATCGGAGGGAACCAGCCACTGCCCGTTCCACGCTACCGGCCGTCGTCCAAAGAGATGCGACCCGGAGCCACTGAGGTCCGTCCGGTTCAGCAAATTTCCCGAGGCGGCGTCAATAAACACCATCTCCGTGGCGCCGGAAAACGCCACCACACCGCCGGCCACTACCGGGAGAGAGTTCTCGTTCCCCCCATTGGCGGTTTCCACGCTCCACAGTCGCTGTCCTCCCGGTTCGGCGGCATACACACTACCCTGCCGGTCGGCTCCGTATACCCGTCGCCCGTCACTGGCGAGACCGCGGACAAAACTCTCCGAAGCAACTTCGATCATCGCCTCCAAGGGCTGCGGATCAAGGCGCAACGTAAGCGATGAGCCCCCTTCTTCGATCACGACGCTCCGCTGCGTATCGGCGAAGCCCTCCCGCGAGGCCTGAACGGTTACCCGCTCCGCCACCGGATACTGTCGCTGCACCCGACCGGTACCCAGGCTGGAACCGGAGACCCTGATTTCCGCATCAGCAGGTTCAGTGGTCACGGTGAGCTGCGCCTGTTGCCGCTCGAGGGAGAATCGTAGCGGTGTCGTACCGGAACTGACAGTGACGGTACGTTCCTGGGTGATATACCCATCCCGTTGGGCGGTGACGGTAATTTCCTGTCCCGCGGGCAGTTCCTGCTCAATCGATCCGCTACCGGCGACACTTCCGTTGAGGAGAATGGCGGCCTCCCGCGGGGTGGCGGTAACCCGGACGATGCCCAGATCTCGGGCAAGCTCGTACCGTAGCGGATTGGATCCTTCCTGGATCGTCACCGGTACCTGCACCGTGGCAAAGTCCTCCCGGCGAATCGTGACGTTCACCTCGCTCCCCACCGGATAGGTGTCCTCCACCGATCCACGGCCGGCGACCGTGCCATCCAGGAGTATCTCGGCGTCGTCGGGAGTCACCTGGACCTGTAGGGTACCCAGAAGCTGTTCCAGATCAAATCGCACCGCCTCAGCGGTTCCTTCCACCGTTACCTCGCGTTCGGCACTGCGGTACCCCGAGCGGGACACTTCGATCTGCACCGTTCTTCCCAGGGGACGCTCCACGGTGACGTTTCCACGACCCACCACTTCGCCGTCTATGCGCACCTCCGCATCGGCCGGGGAGGCCTCGATTCGGACCCCCGCGATCGATCGCTGCAATTCGAAACGTACCGGCTCGATCTGTTCGTCCACCACCACCGTTTCTTCCAGTGAGTCGTATCCTTCGAGCTCGGCGCGGAGCGTCACTTCGGTATCCGGTGCAAAATCTTCGGTGGCGCTGCCGGTGCCGGCGGGTTGCCCGTCTATAAAAAGCTCTGCCTCGGCGGGCTCCGCCGATACGGACAGCGTGATCGGATCAGGTTCCGGCTCCGGCTCCGGTTCCGGTTCGGGCTCCGGCGCCCGCTCGGGGAGCGAGACGCGATACGCCCGGCCGCGGTTCTCGTCCACGGTAAGTGTCAGTGTCTCCTCACCGTAACCGTCCCGGGCCAGGCTGAAGGAGAGTTCTTCCCCCGGTAGAAACACGCCGGAAAAGCGCCCAAATCCCACCGGCCGCCCGTTGAGGCGGATCTGCGCATCGGCGGGCTCCACATTCACCCGGACCGGCACCAACGTGGGAGCCGGCTCGGTGGGAGTATCTTCATCCTGGCCTTCGGGACGCCGCGCGGAAACGGGAATAATGCGGATCTCATCGATCTGTTGCAGATCCGCCAGCGCCTCCTGCGATATGTCGCGCCGCCGCTGCTGCGCGTCGTTGGTTACCTGCTCGGAGGACTGTCGTACGGCGGTATCCAGGAGCTGGTTTAGGGCGGCGGCGTCTACCGTCTCGCCTCGTTGGTTCTGTTGTTCAACCTCGGCAATTACCGATTCGATCTCCTGTACCGATTCTTCCGCCGCTGCGCTATCCGCCTCGCTGAGGGAGGCCTCTTGATTGGGCTCGAGGACCGGGGCCTGCTCCTCGAACTGACGGATCGCCGCTTCTACCGCCTCGGCAGACTCGCCGGTGCGGGCGGCGCGCTCACGAAGCCGCTGAGGGTCTGCCGCCGGGGGCACTACCGCCACCCGCCCTTCCCGGACCGCCACGCGGGTGCCGGTGGCCTCATCCACATCAATGCCGAATTCGGTACCGCGGACGCCCATGACTGCCGTCTCAGTACGCACTTCGTAGCTATCGTTGCCGGCAAGGCGGTTCACTTTGTTCAACACCGATCCGGACACGACACGCAGATCGAAGGACCCACCCTGCGGATCGACGACGATGTCATCCAGTCGTATGGAGGTGTTTTCCTGCACGCGCACCGAACCCAAGTCTCCCGCCTGCAGTTCAACGTAGCCGGTGTCAACTCGCAGCGCTTCACCAGGTTGGAGATAATCTCCGATGTCGGCGAGAAATTCGTCTCCCTCCCGGTCAAGCCACGCGTCACCGGTGACAAATGTGATCAAGGCGTGGTCGAGTTCCGGCACCTCAATGGCGTCCAGTTCTTCCTCTTCCACCATCGCCTGGGACTCCGGCTGCTCCTGTACGCGTTCCTCAGCCTGCTCCTGGGGAGCCTCCTCGGTTCCGCACGCCACCACCATCATAAGAAGCCCAAGGACTACTCCACCACGACCGTACGCCATCCCTCGTTTTTTCATAATCATTCGCCCCTCTTGCTGATTTATACATTACCACGAGATTGTTGTCGCGTTCAGGTTTTCCAGAAATTTATTGGATCGGTGCGAGTAAATGAGCTAGACGAGAGGCGATTCGCAGCCAAATCGGCATTTTCTGTACCTCAAGCGCAGAAATTTCGCGAGATTTGGCAAAATCTCGTATAAACATATCGTGAACATCACGGGCGAAGGAGGTTCCCAACACAATTGCCGTAATTTCGAAGTTCAGCCGAAACGAGCGATTATCCAGGTTCACGGTACCCACCGCGGCGACCTGGCTGTCCACCAGAAAGACCTTTTGGTGGAGGAAGGCGGGACGATAGCGGAACACCCGGACCCCGGCATCAAGCATACGTCCCAGGAAGGAAAACGCGGAAAGGTACACCAGCAGGTGGTCCGGCCGGTCAGGGATGAGAACGCGCACGTCGACGCCCCGAAGCAC
This sequence comes from Alkalispirochaeta sp., assembly GCA_046483765.1. Taxonomy (GTDB): domain Bacteria; phylum Spirochaetota; class Spirochaetia; order DSM-27196; family Alkalispirochaetaceae; genus Alkalispirochaeta. Next base: position 5,367 of record JAWOCO010000118.1, read on the forward strand.
CGCTAGAATCAGCGCATCCTGAACCGCGTCGTCGGGAACGAAATAGGGACTGGCGATCCAGAAACGGTGGGTGGCGGTATGGATCGCATGCTGAATCATGAGACTGGCGGTGGGATACTCATCGGCCGGTCCTGAGGGAAGCACCAGCACGGTGGAAGAACCGTGGTCCTCGGGGTCAAACCCACAGGTGCCACAGGCGGCCCACTCCAGGTCGAGGTACTCCCCGGTGGCCCAGTGCCAATCCTCCACGAAGGGAAGTTGCAGCCCCACCAGTGCCGGACCCCGCAGCTTGAGATGCGTATCGCGCCACATGCCGAACTTCTGGTTCAGTCCCAGATACTCCTCTCCTACGTTCAAGCCCCCCAGGTAGCCCTCAACACCGTCCACTACTAGTACCTTCCGGTGGTTGCGAAAATTCAACTGGAAGCGGTTGCGGGGTCCGCGGGTTGAGGAAAACGGCTGGATGCGCACCCCCCCGGCGCGAAGTTCGCGCAGGTACCCGGGGGAGATACCGTAGCTGCCGATTTCGTCGAAGAGGAAGTAGATCTTCACTCCTCGGGCGGAGAGCTGCAGAAGGAGCGTTTTCAGCTCTTCGCCGAATCGATCCGACCGAAGGATGTAGAATTGGATCAAAATGTACTTCTCCGCTCGGGCCATCGCATCGAACATCTGCTCAAAAGCCGCGGGCCCGTTAATCAGGAGCTCCGCGCGATTGCCCGCGGTAAAGGGAAGCTTGGCGAGTCGTTCCGCCGATGCCAGGCCGCCGTCGGTATCGGAGAAGGCGCGCCGCCACTGGCTCAGGGACTCCCGCAGCTCTCCCACACGCGGCCGCAACCGAGCATCCACCTCTTTGCGGGACTGCACGTATCCGTTAAACCGGGTTCGCCCGAAGATCCAGTACGCCGGCACCGCCAAATAGGGAAACGTGTTAAGGGAGACGATCCAGGCGATCGCACCCTGGGAGGTCCGCGTGGTGAGCAACGCGGATATAGAGGAGAGGACACCCAGAATCTGTGCCAGAGTGATAATTACAGCCAGCATGAGCGTCTATGGTCACCCTGGAATCATGATCCGGTCAAGGTCGCGTTGCTTGCCGCAGGGAGGGTGATTCACGTACTATCTCCAGATCATGGTCTCCTTAGAAGATAACAACGGCGCCCGGCCGGCTACATATACCTATCTTTCGACGCTCTTTGTGGGGTCGATCGTCGCCGCCAACCTCATGGGTACCAAGGTGATACCGTTTTTCACCATTGGCGGATTCGAGTTTACCGGTTCCGTGGGAATTTTCTTGTTCCCCCTGTCGTTTCTGGTAACCGACATTATGGCGGAGATCTGGGGCGGTAAGGCAATTCGTTCGCTGATCGGTGCAACGATTACCGTTCTGTTTATCGTGCTGGCGGTTACGGCAGTCGCTACCCTTCTGCCCCCGGCGGCTCGGTTTGCCGCCTCCAATGACGCCTACAACGCCGTCTTCCGGAGTTCTCTGCGAATTACCGCCGCCAGCATCGTTGCGTTCGCATTGTCCCAGACGCACGACGTCTGGGCCTTTGAGCTGTGGAAACGGGTCACCAAGGGACGTTTTTTGTGGTTGCGGAACAACCTGTCCACCATGGTGAGCCAGCTGATCGACACCACCGTATTCATGCTGATTGCGTTTTGGGGCATGGGAGACCAGTTTACCTTAGCCTTTGTCCTGGGCAGTATGGTCCCGCCGTATTGGCTGCTTAAGGTGGGCATGGCGCTTCTGGACACGCCCTTCGTGTACCTGGGAGTGCGGTTGATCCGCGGCTCCCGGCGTGCGGAAGACGCTACCGGAGAGGTGGCGTAGCGGCGGGGGCCGGGGTGAGATCCTTGCCCCGCAAGAATTCTGCATACTGCTTGTCGCACCCTCGGATGTGCTTGGTAAGCCAGTCCCGGAGGAACTCCATCACCTCCACTGCAACCATCGGTTTTCCCCCCTCCATTTCCGCCCGGAGACGAGCAATACCCTCGACCAATGCCTGGTGCTGACGTTTCTGTTCCGCGCAACCGGGATAGTCGTAGCGTTCGAAGGCGGATTCCTCGGCGTCGAAATGGTAGGTCGTATACGAGACCAGCGCCTCAAACACGGTCTTCAGATCATCGCCGGTAACCCCGCGGCGCATCGACTGATAGAGATCATCTATCAACGAAAACAGCTTCTGGTGGTGTTGATCGAAGAGGGGAACATCCACGGAGTAGTCTTGGGACCACTGCACAAATGATCCCGTCTGGTAGGAGGTAAGGATCTCCACGATGCGGTGGGACGCGCTCAGGATTTCTCCAAAGCGCTCCTCCACATCGGAGGCATCTCGCCGGGCGACGATGTCCTGCAAGGCGGTATGCGCCCGGCGATGGGTTTCGCTCAGTTCCCGGTAGGTCTGGGGGTGCCGGACAACCGTCTTGCCCTCCAACGCCAGCCATGAACCCAATTCGCATCGCGTGTGATCCAGGAGCTGATTCACCTCGCCATGAGTGGGGTCATCGATTATCAGTCGCGCTGCTCCCACCCATCCCAAATGGCTCAGGATTACTCTGGCCACGGATAGCCGCGCCCGCGCTTCTTCGGCCTCCATGGGGGCCTCAACGAGGCTTTGCTCTCCCAGCCGGTGCAACACCTCGGCGATGCGATCGTTGTTCTCTACGGTAAGATCGGCTACGCGGTTATTCACGACCGTCACATTCCGGGCTGCCGCGGCGATGACTTCCATCGACTCCCCCGTGTGTCGGGCGGTCTCCCGCGTGCGCGCGATGAGATCGTTTACCTCGCGGGCTGCCACCTGCATTTCCTCGGCACTGCCGGTGATCTCCGAGGAGATATCGCGCAACGATTCCGTGGCGCTCACCACTTCCTGTGCCCCGGTGGAGAGTTCGGCGGTGCTACCGGTAATTTCAGAGAAGGAGTCCGCCACCGTTACCACGCCCGTCTCTATTTCACGGAACGCCGCCTTGGTACGCGTTCCCGCTGATCGCGCCTCCCCGATCTGATCCACCAACGCCGTGAGCCGCTGAGAGATCTGCGAGGAATTTTCCGCAGTGTTTTCCGCCAGCTTGCGAATCTCCCCAGCCACCACCGCAAACCCCCGACCGGCGGCGCCGGCGTGGGCAGCTTCAATAGCCGCGTTCATCGCCAGCAGATTGGTGCGTGCAGCGATGTCGTTGATAACATCTATCATGGCGTGTACCGCTTCCACACTGGACTCTACATCCGCGATCGCCCGCTCCGTGGTGGCCACGGCGCGACTTCCCTCATCGGTGGTGGTCCGGAGCTGTTCCGCATCGCTGTGCCGCGAGGAGGAGACTTCCGCCACGCGGCGAATCGAAGCGGACATCTCCTCCGTGGCGGACGCACTCTGCTGAACTAACTCCCGCTGGTAGCTAATACGGGAAACCAGGCTCTCAATGGCCGCCACAATCTCTTCCATGGCGGCGGCACCCTCGGCAACCTCGGTGGTGAGGCTCTCCGCCCGGTGGGAACCGGTGGCGGTCTGCGAGGCGATCCGGGCGGTGGAGCCCAGCGTTTCGGCAACCTGAGCACCGAGCTTGCGCGCTGATCCTTCCGTTTGCAGGACCAGTTGGTAGAGATCATTAATGATATCGTGTACGCCGTGTGCATCGGTCCCACCCCCGGCACCACTCATTCCCGCACCGGAGCGCCGACGGGCGGAGGAGAAGGTGGCAGTACGGGAGTTGAGGTTGACCAGGAGCACCGTCAGCGCCGCCGCACCGGCTGTCACTCCCAACGTGACCGGTACGCTGGCCACCGCGGCGATTAAGAGGGCCAGCGCGCCACCACCGGTGATCAGGACCGTAGTCAGCACGAAGTGCTTGAGAAAACCCTTATCCAGAAGATACCCGCCCATAGATATGCCCACCTTTACATTTTGTTTGGGTCGTAGTGTAAGGCAGGAACGGCTGCCCTACAACAGAAGGCCGGGAAGAAGCTCGGATACCGCCGCGGTGGTTGTAACGGCGCCGGCCGGAATCGGCCCGTAGAGGTGTGGGTAGCGCTCGCCGATCCCGTAACTGTCCTCCACCACCAACTCGCTGGTGAGGCGGGTGGTGTCGATTGCCATCACCGGGGGATCGGGGTAATTGGGATAGTGCCGTGCCAAGACTGCGGGAAGCTGGTGGGCAAAACTGCAATGCACAAACCCCTCCGTCTGTAGGGAGGCGGGCCGGTACGGGTCACGTTCGGAATCCTCGTGGGAGTGCGCATCGGCCAGAATGTGGTACACCAGCGTCGGGTCCGGCGCCAGGAGACGGTTCCAGAGCTCACTATCCATCGGAAACAGGCCGGTCGCCGGCAGTCGCACCGCCAGCCGCCACCATCGCCCGACGGGGACGGGCCCCAATTCAGCGAGCATCGCTCGGGACCTCGCGAGGGTTGCCTCGGAGCCCTCTACGGCCGACGAGATCGCCTGCCAGAAGCGCAGCTCCTCCCGATCCGGCGCCAACTCCTGGGCCGCGGCGTAGGCGCGCTGCGCCGCAACCTGGTCTCCGCCGGCCGCCAGCTCGTCGGCGGCGTCGCTGCGGTGATAGGCGTCGTGCAACGTCACCAGACGGTCCAGTTCATCCAGCGGGGCCGAATGGTCCTCGACACGAAGCTCCACCGGACGCCCCTGGATCACGGAATCGGTAGCGTCCATCGACACGATCAGCAGCGCCGCCGACTGCATCCCTCGTATATCACCGCCGGCGGCCTCCGCCGCCCGCAGCACCGTCACCAGTCGCTGCGCAAAGGCGCCGGAACTCTCCTCCCAGGCGCGAGCCATCGCCTCGGGCACACCGGGGCGCTCCATCATGTTCGCCTGACAGGAAAATCCCTCGCCCCGCACGTGGCCCGCCGCCGCGATGCAGCGGTGGCCGGTGTGGGTGGCGCATTGGCCGTCCGGGCTCAGCACGGACACCTGCCGTAGCGCAGCCCCGTCATCGTCAGCCAGGAGTTGGTCCACCGTTTGTGCCGGAGTGCTGCCGGCCTTGAGGAGCCCCAGACCGCGCGGACCAAAATCTACGTTCACGACCGATTGGGTCGCCACAACCCCCACCCCGGCCCGCCCCCAGGTGACGAGGGACCCCACGGAAAACGCGTGCGATTGAACGGCCACCCCCATGAGACGGGCTTCGGGATCAACGGCAACGATGGAATAAGTAGCGGCCAACGGTTCAGTGTGTATCATGTCCGAATTATGCCGTGAGATCCCCTCCGGGACAACGGTAGGGGCGCCGGGCGGCCGCCCGGCGCGGGATGACGGCCCGTGGCGAGGTGGCGGCCCGGCGCGGGATGGCAGCCCGTGGAGCCAGCGCGGCGATGCTTGACGTTCTGTAATACGTCGTATCACAATCTCCTGTAGTATGACCCACAAAGATGAAGTAATTACGTTTAAGGTTGACGGAGCCCTGGCGGAAGAGCTGCGGATGATGCCCAATCGCTCGGAGTTTATTCGGCAGGCGGTGCTGCAGGCGCTGAAATTCGAGTGCCCCCTGTGCCATGGCAGCGGCACCCTCACCCCTAACCAGATGAAGCATTGGGAGGAGTTCACCGCCCACCACCACGTGGTTACCTGCGATGTATGCGGTGAGAGCCACATCGCCTGCGACGATCACCCGGAGGAAGCGGTGGTGAGCGAGCACGGCGTCACGACCGACGCTTAGCTTACATAGGTAGATCGGCCGCTGAGGCGGTTTATCACCCAGGAGATCAGAAAGAAGATCGTCAACACCAGAACGATCGCGGAACCGGAGGCCACGTTCCAGTAGTACGATGCGTAAAAGCCCACCACCGTGGCCACCACCGAAAACACGACGGAAATCCCCATGATCCGTCCCATATGGCGGGAGAGCAGTGATGCCGCGGCGCCAGGTGTAACCAGAAGTGCCAGCACGAGAATCACGCCCACCGTCTGAATGGCAACCACCGTGGTCAGGGCCAGCAGCATAAGCAGCCCGTAACGCAGCACCTCCGGCGACAGTCCGATCGCCACGGCGTGGGCCGGATCAAAGGAGGTCACCAGCAGTTCCTTGAAGCCCGCCGCCACTCCGATCAGCACGATCGCCACCACAATTGCCATGGCGGTCAGGTCGCTTCGCGCCACCCCGAGGATGTTACCGAAGAGGATATGGCTCAGATCTTGGTAACTGACCATTCGACTCAGGAGGAAGATTCCTAGCGCAAAGAACCCGGCGAAGATGACGCCGATTGCGGTATCTTCCCGGAGCTGCCCCCGTTGCGAGAAGAGGCCGATCCCCGCCACCGCCAGAATTGCCGCGCCCAGCGCTCCCACGAAGAGGCTGATTCCCAGCGCATACGCCACGACGATCCCCGGCAGAATCGCATGAGCCATGGCATCGCCGACAAACGCCATGCCCCGCCACACCACGAAGGCGCTCAGCGTTGCGCAGGCTAACGCCGCCAGCAGTCCGGCGATCAGACCGCGCACCACGAAGGCAAAGCTCAACGGTTCCAGAAGCCACTCAATCACGGGGAGCCTCGTGCCCGGTCGGGGCTGCGTGCCCGCTGGGGGCTGCATGATAGTCGCGGTGGAACTCGAAGCCGTAGGCTTTCGCGATCGTCTCCGGGGTGAGAACCTCGCGCACCGGTCCATCGGCGATGACCCGATGGTCGAGAAACACCGCCCGACTGAAGTGCACCGTGAGCATACCCAGATCATGGGTGCTGACGATCGCCGCCTTGCCCTCGGAGGTGAGGCGTTCCAGCGTGTGAAAAATGAGCTCCTGGGTAGAGATGTCCACGTGGTTCAGCGGTTCATCCATGAGCATGAGATCCGCGTTGTGGGCCAGCGTCCGCGCCAACATCACCCGCTGCTGTTGCCCGCCGGAGAGCTCCCCCACCTGCCGGTCGGCGAGATCCGTGATTTCCATCATTTCCATGGAATGCTGCACGCGGTCGCGGTCTTCGCTGGAGGGACGCTTAAACCAGCCCAGGTGGACATAGCGCCCCATCGTGACCACCTGCCGAACGGTAACCGGGAACCGCCAATCCACCGAACTCCGCTGCGGCACGATCGAAACGCGATGCAAACATTTGTGGGCGGGATTCCCGTAGACGCTAATCGTCCCACGGGTATGCTGTTCCAGTCCCAGAATCAGTTTCAGCAGGGTGGACTTTCCGGCACCGTTGGGTCCCACCAGGGCAACCCGCTCCCCCGGCGTAACGGTAAGATCGATACGGTCGAGGGTATCCACGGCGGCTCCGGAATACCGAAACGACAGCCCCTGCACTGCAAGGGCTGCCGTATGAGGAATCACCGGAATGTGACACGTGCCACCGTACTGTAGTCGTTTCAGAATCATCGCCTGTCAGTCTGTCAGGTTTTCGACGATTTGGGTAACGTTATAGTCCATGTAGGCCAGATACGATTCGCCCCCCTCGCCGGCGGTGGTCAGTGAACCGGTAAGCAGCGTCCCCACGCGGATCTCCCGCTCTACCTCCTCCGCCACGGCGGCGGTCAGATTCTGCAATCCGCGACTGGCGGTGGCGCCTACAAAGATCGCGGGCACGTCTGCGCTGCGAATCACGTCCACCAGGCGGGAAATCGCCTGCGCCGAGGGTTCCGCTTGATCCGTGGTGGCGGGTATCACCGTTCCGATCACCTCGAAGCCGTAGGCCTGGGCGAAGTAGTCCAGCGACGCGTGGTCAATCACCAGTTTACGGCGATCCTCCGGCAGTTCCGCTACCCGGCTACGAATATCTGTATCCAACGCGCGGAGCTCCTCGATATAGGCGTCGGCGGCACGCGCAAAGCTTGCACTGCTGTCCGGCAGCAGCTCACCCATGACCTCCGCGATGTTTTGTGTCCAGACGATGACGTTGTTGGGATCAAACCAGACGTGCGGATCGCCGGCGGCATGGACGTGATCGTCGTCGTGATCATCGTCGTGATCATCGTCATGGTCGTCGTCAGCGTGGTCGTGATCATCGTCGTGATCATCGTCATGGTCGTCGTCAGCGTGGTCGTGATCATCGTCATGGTCGTCGTCAGCGTGGTCGTCGTGGTCATCGTCGTGGCCATACCCGCCGATCGGTGCTATTCCGGCCGAGACCGGGACCACGTACCCCGTGGCGGCGGTCTCCACCGTGTCCAGCAGGTTTTCTTCCAGACCGAACCCGTTCACGAAGACCACATGCGCCCGCTCAATCGCCGCCACCGCCCGGGGGGTGGGGGTGTATCCGTGCGGATTCTGCCCTTCAGTGATGATCACGGTGATTTCCGCCTCGTCACCCACCACGTTGCGGAGTACGTCACCGATGATGTTGGTAGTTGCCACCACCCGCAGCTCTTCACCAGGCTCCAGTGCCACCGCATCAACGTGGGGAATCTCATCGTGATCATCTCCGGAAGCGTGCGCCGCCGCCTCGTCGCCGGTATGCATCTCGCCCTGACCACCGGCAGCTACCGGTGCCGCAATCAACGCGACCAACAGGATTCCCAGGATCGCCGAAACACCCAGTCTTCGAACTATTCGTATTACCATGTATGCCAGCGTAATACGAAGTAAGACGAACTGTCAACAACACCCTGGGCCCCGTGGCGAATCTGAATTACACTCAACCCATGCCTGCTGTAGACAGTACCGGACTTACCGGCCTGGATCGCATTACCGACGGGCTCCACCCCGGGGACAACGTGGTATGGCGCATATCCGAACTCGAGGACTATCGGGTGTTCTGTCGCGCTCTGGCTCAGGCCGCGGTAGGGGCGTCCACGGGGGCGTCCACGGGGGCGGCCCCGCGGCTGGTGTACTTCCGCTTCGCGCAGCATGAGCCGCTCTTCTCCCGGGAAGAGGCGGCCGCGCGAAACATAGAGGAGGTCCTGCTTCCGCTGAACCGCGGCTTTGAGCACTTCATCACCACCGTGCACCACCAGGTGGTAGGCTACGGCGCCGACGCGGTACTCTTTTTTGACTCGCTGTCGGATCTCAGTCAGCCCTACTATTCCGACCGCATGATCGGCAACTTCTTCCAGCTCACCTGTCCGCTCATCCTGCGTACCGGGAGCGTGGCGTACTTCTCGTTGGACCGGTTCTTTCACTCTCACCACACCGTGGGCCCCATCACCGAGACCACCCAGATCCTGATCGACGTCTACCGCTACCAGGACCGGCTGTACGTGCAACCGGCCAAACTCGATGGGCGTGATACCTCGCCCACCTTCACTGTGTTCGCCTTTGATCCGCCGGAGACGTTTCGTCCGGTAACCGCCAGCGGCGATCTGGTGCCGATCCTCAACGCCCGTTCGTGGCCGGGATTGCGGAGCGCCAGCTATCGCATGGTGGGCGTCTGGGATCGGGCGTTCCTCGAGGCGGACCGCCTCCTGCTGGAGGGCGCCTCCCCGCCGGTGATCGAGCAGAAGAAGAATCATCTGCTGGAACTGATCATCTCCCGGGAGGAGCGCATCCTGGAACTCGCCCGGGAACACCTGACCCTGGAGGATATCGTGGCGTTCTGGAAGCGAATGGAGGGCACCGGCCATGTGGGAGGAAAAGCTGTTGGTATGCTCCTGGCAAACGCGATTCTCCGGCGGGATACAGCGGATACAGCGGATACAGCGGGTACACCGGACACGGCGGCCATTCTGGAAGCCCACGATTCCTTCTTCGTGGGCTCCGACGTGTTCTATACCTATCTGGTAATCAACAACTGCTGGTGGGATCGACAGCGACAGAAAGACCCCAACCAGGGTCTGGCCCACAACGAGGCCGCCCGGGAACGTCTGCTCACCGGGGAGTTCCCGCACTATATTCTCGAGCGGTTCGCGGACATGTTGGACTACTTCGGGACCTCACCGGTGATCGTTCGCTCCTCCAGTCTCTTGGAGGACAATTTTGGCAACGCCTTCGCCGGAAAATACGACAGTGTGTTTTGCACGATGCAGGGGTCCCGAGACGAACGGCTCACGGAGCTTCTCTCGGCGGTGCGCCACATATACGCCGGCACGATCAGTGATGAGGCACTGGAGTATCGCAAGAAACGGGGAATCCTGGATCAGGACGAGCAGATGGCGCTTCTGGTGCAACGCGTCTCCGGTGATCGATATCGGGACCGATGGTTCTTTCCCCACTTTGCCGGGGTGGCGTTTTCCTACAACCCCTGGGCGTGGCACCGCTCCATCGACCCCAGTTCCGGCTTGGTGCGGCTCGTCTTTGGTCTGGGCACCCGGGCGGTAGATCGCTCGGATGACGACTACACCCGGGTGGTCGCCCTGAACGCCCCGAATCGCCGCCCGGACGCCTCGCCGGATGAAGTCAGACATCACAGCCAGCGTCGCGTGGATCTCCTCGATCTCCATGAGGAGCAGCTGAAGAGTGTCTACTTCGCTGACTTGCTCAAAGAAAGTCTGCCACTCCCGCTCCATCTCGCGGCGGACCGGGACCGGGAACTTGCCTCGCGGCCCGGAGTAGACCCCCGCGTGGCCTGGACGCTTACGCTGGATCGGCTCCTCACCAAGACGGCGCTACCGGAAGATCTGCGTCATATACTACAGCGGCTTCGGGAAACGTATCACACCGAGGTGGATGTAGAGTTCACCGTAAACGTTGACCCGGGTCAGGCCGGCCGGCGCCCCTATCGGATCAATATCGTCCAGTGTCGCCCACTACAGATCCGCGGAGAGCAGGACACCCCGGTAGCACTGCCGGAGACCGCAGAGCATGAAGTCGTCCTCCGCTGCAGCACCGTGGTGGGGCACAGTCGGAGCGTCCCGGTGTCTCGCGTGGTATACGTACGACCTGAGGCGTTTGCCGAGCTTCCGGAAACGCGGCGCTGGGAGCTGGCGGCAGTGATCCGATCAATCACTTCTGCTTGGACATCACCCCCTTCGGAACCGGACTCCGCCGGAGTGACGGTCCTGATCGGACCGGGCCGCTGGGGAACCAGCACCCCGGCGTTGGGAATTCCAGTTCAGGTTCAGGACATTGGGGGTGCCGCGGTGCTGGTGGAGCTGGACCGAATTCACAGCTCCCTGGTCACCGATCTCTCCCTGGGGACGCACTTCTTCAATGAAATGGTGGAGGAGGATCTATTGTATGTAGCCTACCGGCAGGCGGCAGCTATGGACCGCTTTGTGCCGGATATGATCGAGCGCTATTCCAACGCCTTGAGCACCATCCCCGAGATCGGCACCGAATGGCAGTCGGTGGTACACGTAGCCGATCTCTCGCTCCATCCGTGGTCGCTCACCGCGGTAAGCGGCAAACAGGTGGCGCTTCTCACCACCACCTAACGATTACATGTGTATTCCCCTTTGAAAGTTTCGGTGTTATCTGAATACTGACGGAATAAACCGCCGACTCGAAATTGCCATTCTTGTTCCCGTAGTAATAGTTATCGTCGTGGGAATCGCTGCGCTCGGGGCGTTTAGCTTTTTCCGCACGCAGGCCAGTCTCGAGGAGGAAATCGTTCCCGATCTGGTAATCGCCCGCGCGGGTGACGCGAAATCGATCGTGGAATCACGCATGGCAGCTGCCGTGCAGACGGCCCAGCTGCTGGCGGCGAACCCTGCGGCGCGCTACTGGCTCGAGCAGGGGGAGCCGGAAGACGGCATTTTTCGTAGGTTGCTCTACCAGCGTCTGGACGAGCTGGTCAAGGATTATGGCTACTATCACGCCTTCTTCGTGAGTGATCAGAGCCGCAACTACTATGCTGAAGGATTTCGGATTCTCGATGTCATGACCCGGGAGGATCCCGACGACTCGTGGTTCTTCGACGCCATGGAAATGGACGAAGAGTTCATTTTGAACCTGGACTATAACCAGGAGCTGGGAACCTCCCTGCTCTTTGTGAACGTACCGGTTACGATCTCCGGCACACGCGTCGGGGTTGCGGGACTGGGACTGAACCTTTCGGCGATCGTTCCGCCCACCGCCGCCCGGGATGGGGGTGAGCTCTTCGTGGTGGGACTCGATGGAGAGGTTCTGGCCGCCAGCAATCCCACCCACATCGGTACCGCCGTGAGCACCTACCTTCCCGGCGTAGATCAGCAGGCGATCGAGACCACCGACGCGCTCCAGCTGGAGCGCAACCAGGAGGCGCTGGACAGCCGATCCATCGGGGGGAGCGTCTTCGCCGCATCCCGTCAGATTCTCGACAGCGAGTACTACTTACTTGCCACCGTTCCCACGACCCTGGTTGATGCTACCTTGGCACAGATTCGCAACGTAACGATCCTCACCGGGGTAATCGTGGTGGTGGCGGCGTTCCTGGTACTGCTGTTCATGATTCGTACCGCGGTGCGGGCGATCTTGCAGGTATCCGACCAACTGCTGGAGATCTCCTCCGGCGATGCAGACCTGTCCCGACAACTCACCGTGGAGAGCAAAAATGAGGTGGGCCTCCTGGCGGAGCGATTCAACACCTTCATGGAGTCGCTCCGAATACTGGTTCGGGACGTAGTTGTGGGCTCAGAAGCGCTGGCGGCGGAAAAGGAAGAGATCGTCGCCAACGCCACGGAAACCGCCTCCTCGGTGAACGAGATCACCGGAAATATCGCCAGCGTCTCCTCCTCAGTGGACAAACTCCATGAGTCGATTCACACCACGGCGGAGAAGGCGCGGGAAATCTCCGGGGCAATTGGCGCCATGGAGGAACAGATTAACGCCCAGGTCAGCGCCATCGAGGAAACGTCAGCCTCCGTGGAACAGATGAACGCGCAGTCAGACAGCATTCGCACTACCGCCGCCCGCCGTGCGGGTGAGGTAGATGAGCTGACCAACGCGGTATCCAAAAGCTCTTCCCGTCTGGAGGAGCTGGGTACCAAAGCGCAGGAGCTGGAGCGGCGCACCGGCCAAATGTTGGAAGCGGCCAACGTGATTAACGGAATTGCCGCGCAAACCAACCTCCTCTCAATGAATGCCGCCATTGAAGCCGCCCACGCCGGAGACGCGGGACGCGGTTTTTCCGTGGTAGCCGAGGAGATCCGGAAGCTCGCCGAAAACTCCTCCAACAACGCCACGGTAATCCAGAACAGTCTGAAAGGGAGCGTCACGCTCATTCAAGAGATCAATGGATCCTTTGAAACGATGCAGGGCACCTTTCACACCGTCACCGACAGCACCCGCCTCACGAGGGATGCATTTTCCGAGATCGAGAGTACCGTGTCGGAACTGTCCACCGGCATGAACGAGGTCACCGGCGCAGTGGTGGCGATTCGTGATGCGATTATGTCGATCGACGAGCGCTCCCGCACAGTAACCGGTCTCACCGGAGAGATTCTCAATCTCAACGAGCAGAACAGCTCGATCGGCTCGGAGGTGCAAGGAGCGATCACAGAGATCCGCACCGGAGCCGACCAGATTAATGAATCGGTTAACAACCTGAACGGGAGCCTGCAGGAGCTGAGCGAGAGCGTGAACAGGATTCACGCTCAAGTCAGCCGATTTCAGACGTAAGGTACTGCTATCCGGGAATTACGGGCGTTCGAACCCGAGGATTACGTTGTTGCCGTTGCGGTTCACGCGGAACTGCACCTCGGTTCCGTCGGCCTCAGCGATCGCCTGGTAGAAATCCGCCAGATTGGTCACGCTGGTGCCGTCCACCGCGGTAACCACGTCTCCCCGACGCAAACCACTGTCTGCGGCCGGTGTCTCCTCGGTAACCGCCGCCACCAGGACGCCGTCGGTCCGGCGTGACAACTCTAACTGGGAGCGGATCTCCTCCGTGAGGGGCGCCACGGCGATCCCTGGCCACAGACGGCGAGCGTTGTTCTCGGCGTCCGGATCGCGGGTGGAGGTTGCCACGCGGAGCGTCTCCTCCCGTCCCTGCCGGACTACCGTGACGTCTGCCTCGGCTCCGGGATCCAGCGTGGAAATTCTGCGCACCAGCTCATTGCCGGATTCCACCGACTCGCCGTTTATCGCGGTGACGATATCTCCCGGCCGTAGATCACCCTGATCAGCGGGGGAGTCGTCATAGATGCCGTATACAAAGGCGCCTTGCACTCCTTCTGATTCGAGTCCCGCCAGGAGTTGCTCGGAAGGGTTACCCGTAAGCACCCCGAGCCAGGAGTACCGCACCTCGCCCCGTTCGATGAAGTCGGTGATCGCCCGCTGTGCCATATCGATAGGAATCGCAAAGCCGATGCCATCACTGCCACCACTGCGCGAGGCGATCCAGGTGTTGATTCCCACCACCTCACCGTCGAGATTCACCAAGGCTCCTCCGGAGTTACCTTGATTGATCGAGGCATCGGTCTGGATATAATCGGTAACACCGCTCAATCCCGCCTCCGGCGGTACGGTGCGCTCCGTGGCACTCACGATTCCCGCGGTCACGCTGGAAGAGAAGCCCAAGGGGTTGCCTACGGCAAACACCCAGTCTCCCAGTTCCAGATCGGACGAGGTACCCAGTTGTGCCAGAGGAACATCTTCGGCGGTCTCAAAGGAAAGCAGCGCCAGGTCCAGACGCTCGTCGGAACCAACGATCTCGCCGGGGAATGATCGACCGTCACTCAGGCCAATTTCGATTTCGTCCGCCTCGCCGGCGACGTGGTGATTCGTCAGAACGTAGACAGTGTCGCCTTCGCGGGCAACCAGTACGCCGGAGCCAAGTCCCTCTTGTTGGAACTCACGCTCCCGATTTCCCTCGTCCGGACGACCGAAGAAAAAGGAAAAGGGATTGCCCGGTACGCGCTGGGTCACCGTGTTTACCGTGTTGATTTCGGCGACCACCGGCACCGTACCCGCAGCCACGGCGCGAAACTGGTCTTGAAATGCTCGGGACACCCCGGCATCGTATTCACCGGATGAGACGGACGCCGGTGTGTCCCGAGCATTTCAAGACCAGTTTCGCGCCGTGGCTGCGGGTACGGTGCCGGTG
>JAWOCO010000021.1:0-3296 GCA_046483765.1 Alkalispirochaeta sp.
GTCTCACTCTGGGGATCGCAAATCTTGCGATTCTGCTGGACCGTCAAATCGCTCGTGTCACGGATCCGTTGCTGAATCATGGCCTCCCGCCATTTCTCACCGGCGCCTCAGTCGGCGCCCATTCGGGCTTCATGGGTGCCCAGGTGAGCGCTACCGCGCTGACCGCCGAGCTCTCAGCTTCCGCCCAGCGCCGCTACCTCCTGCAAAGCCGCTCCACCAACGGAGCCAACCAGGATGTTGTCAGTATGAGTACGCTCGCAGGGGTTGCCCTCTATGAAAGCCTGCCGCGACTGCGGGAGCTGGTTGCGATCCATCTGATGACGGCAGTTCAGGCACTGGATATAGCGCAGGCGGGTGGACCGAGCAAGCCCCCGGAGGCGTTGGCGCTCCGGGAGTGGGTGAGGGAGCGCTCACCGTATCTCGCCGATGATCGCCCGCTGAGTGAAGATATTGGGAGGATCGCGGCAGATTTGGCGCTGATAACGCAACCAGATGCCCCTACGCCGGACCGAGCCGAGCAGCACCGCGACCCACCGCCGCTCACCGCGGCACTCTGGAGCGCCTTGTTCCCGGACGTTCCGGAACCGCAGCTTACCCGCCGGTAAGCTCCCCGCCAACCGCGGCAGCCGGCGGGGCGGGCGAACAAACAACCGCGGCAGCCGGCGGGGCGGGCCACCAGCCGGCGGGCCGCAGCCCACCGACTGTCGGGTTGGCACGTACCGCTGATCAACTAATCAACTGGTTACAACGCCTTTACTGGCAGAGCTACACAGCTGACCAAACTTCCACAACGCCCCGCGAGGGTATTTTGTCTCTTTCGGTTTCCAATCGGCACGACGGCGCTCTAACTCCGCCTCTGAGAGATCTACCGAAAGCGTCTTCTGCTTGGTGGAAACGGTAATTACGTCTCCATCTTGGATGAGCGCAATCGCTCCCCCCACCTGCGCCTCCGGGGCAACGTGGCCCACCACCATTCCGTGGGAACCACCGGAAAACCGGCCATCGGTGATCAGCGCAACATCTTTACTCAATCCTGCGCCGGCGATCGCGGCGGTGGGACCGAGCATCTCCCGCATACCAGGACCGCCCTTGGGGCCCTCATAGCGAATGACGATCACATCGCCTTTCTGGATCTCGTCGTTCAGAATCGCGCTGAGCGCGTCCTCTTCCTCATTGAACACGCGGGCGGGGCCGGTGTGCTCAAACTCGTTGAGTCCGCAGGTCTTAACCACTGCGCCCTCTTCGGCAAGGTTCCCGTGGAGGATCGCCACCGGACCGCGCGCCTGCTCGGGGTTATCAAAGGAGTGCACCACATCTTGCCCATCAAGTTTGACCTCGACATCGGCGAGGTTTTCGGCGACCGTCTTGCCGGTAACCGTAAGACAATCGCCGTGAAGCAGTCCCTGATCCAGCAGCATCTTCATCACCATCTGCACGCCGCCAATCTCGAAAAGATCCTGCATCACGTATCGCCCAGCGGGCTTCATGTCGGTGAGAATTGGAGTGGTATCGTAGAAGTAGTTGAACTCATCGATCACCAGATCCACATCTACCTCGTGGGCCAGGGCGAGCAGATGGAGCACAGCGTTGGTACTCCCGCCCAGCGCCATCATCACCCGAATCGCGTTTTCGAACGCCTTCTTGGTCATAATATCCCGGGGTATGATGTTTTCTTTGATACAGTGGAGCAACGCATCCGCGCTGGCCTCCTGCACCCACGTCCGCAAGGGGTGGGTGGCGGGAACTGAGGCGTTACCGGGGATCCCCATGCCGATCGCCTCCATGGCAGAAGCCAAGGTATTGGCCGTATACATCCCGCCACAGGCACCGGCTCCGGGACACGCCGCCGCTTCGATCCCGTGGCGCTCCTCTTCGGTGATCTTGCCTGCGGAATACGCTCCCACCGCTTCAAAGGCGCTCACGATATCGATATCGCGGCCCTTGTACTTGCCGGGGGCGATCGACCCGCCGTAGACAAACACGGAAGGGACGTCCATGCGCGCCATGCCCATGACGGTACCGGGAATCGTCTTATCACACCCACCGATACCCAGCAGCGCGTCCATCTGGTGTCCGTGAGCATCCAGTTCGATCACGTCGGCGATCGTATCCCGCGAGACCAGAGACGCCTTCATTCCTTCGTGCCCCATCGCTTCGCCGTCGGTAACCACGAAGGTGTGAAAGCTCATCGTCATCATCCCGAGCTCTCTGAGGCGCTTCTTGGAAATCTCCGCAAGCTTGTCATGGTGGACGTTGCAAGGACTCACATCGCTTCCGGCACTGGCAATTCCTACGATGGGCTTGGTGAAATCGTTGTCACCAAACCCCACCGCCCGCAGCATCGCGCGGTTCGCGGTGCGCGATACGCCCTCAGTCATGACCCAGGATTTTCGATTTAGTTTTTCAGCCATAGTTTCTCAACCTCGATTAGACGGCAAACCCGTTGATGTACGGTATGTGGGACGCCCGTTCGTCAATCATGTCCAAATGGGAGAGCAATACCGAGGTTGAATCCCAGTTTCCCGCGATGAGTGCGCTGCGATACGCCGCCGGCATATCGAAGGTATAGGAGCTATCACCCACCGTCAGCACGGAGGAGGGGAGATCAATCGTCATATAGATCGACGGATCGTTCTCGATCGCCTGCATGATCTCCTGCACCGTCTCGTGCGGCAGAGTCACCGCCGGGACCCCCATGGCAGTACAGTTACCGGCAAAAATCTCCGCAAACGACTCTCCCACCACCGCTTTGATTCCGGCGCGCATCAGCGCCTGCGGAGCGTGTTCCCGAGACGAGCCACAGCCAAAGTTGCGGTTCACTACCAGGACGGAGGCGCCGGCAAACCGCTCCTCGTTGAAAGGATGCGGCTTGGTTTCGCCCTGCGGCGTAAAACGCAGGTCATAGAACGCGTACTCTCCGAGGCCGTCAAAGGTAACCACCTTCATAAAGCGCGCGGGAATAATTTGATCCGTGTCGATATCGTTTCCAGGGACCACCATGGCCGTCCCTTCCACATGGCTGATCGCCTGTTTAATCTCTTGCATGCGTGCCGTTCTCCTGTTCCGCTGAAATTATCGTACCGGTTCCGGGGAGGGAACCACTTCACTTACATCGGACACCTCGCCGGTGATCGCTGCGGCCATCACCATGGCGGGGCTCATTAAGAGCGTCCTTCCGGAGGGTGACCCCTGGCGACCGATGAAGTTCCGGTTGGAACTGGAGGCGGACATCTCCCGATCCTGTAACTGGTCCGGATTCATACCGAGGCACATGGAACACCCCGCACCGCGCCATT
>JAWOCO010000145.1:0-2742 GCA_046483765.1 Alkalispirochaeta sp.
CCGCCATGTCTGGATCGTCCTCCATGCGCTCCGTGAGCGGAGCGTCCATTCGGGAACGGTACGCCGCCAGGTAGCGGTTGGGGCGCAGGGTGAGATCCCGGGATATGACCGGGTAGCGTCGGGCAAAGCGAATGCTGGCACGCCCGATATCCCGGAAGGGCCGCCCCGTACCGGTCTCTTCAAGAACCTCCCGACTGATATCGACAATCCGCTCCACAACGGCGTCTCGGAGTTCTTCCAGGTCGCTGAAGTTGACGTAGACTGGCGCCACGGAACTACCGAGTTCGGCGGCGATCTTCCTGACGGTGATGCCCTCCATTCCGTCCCGGCAGGCGATGGAGAACGCCGCTTCGATAATCTGCTCTTTACTGAACTGTGTTTTCGGCGCCACGCCCTGTTTTCTCCGTTAACTATCGGTTGTTATATAACTATTGTTATCTAACAGGTGTAATCTGTCAAGAGGCTGATTCGATCCCTCTTGAAATCCGCCGGAAAGAACAGACGCGGCGAGCGGTATGCCTGGAAGATTCCGGAGCTTTTCGCAGGCGCCGGCGGCCACCGGCACCCAACCCGCTCCCGACCCACCCTTGACACTCGGCTGGATTCAGCGGTCAATGGACGCCGAGGAATACATGACATCTTTTGACCAGCTGGGCTTGATCCCGGCCCTACTCGACGCGATCAGTGCCCGCGGCTTTGAAATACCAACCCCGATCCAGGCGGAAATGATACCGTTCCTCCTTAGCGAAGAGCGGGACGTTACCGGTCTGGCGCAGACGGGTACCGGGAAAACTGCAGCCTTCGGGCTGCCCATTTTACAGAACATCGACCTCACCAGCCGCACCACGCAGGCGCTGATTCTGACCCCCACCCGGGAGCTCGGGCTGCAGGTCTCCCGGGAGATAGCGGAGTACGGATCGAAGCTTCACGGCCTCCGTACGACAACCGTATATGGCGGGGCCGCATTCGGGCCGCAGATTCGCGACCTGAGGGCAGGACCTCACATTATCACAGCCACACCGGGGCGGTTGAAGGATCTCCTGGACAAGGGAATTGCCGACCTCTCGGCGCTCCGCTTTCTGGTGCTCGATGAGGCGGATCAGATGCTCGATATGGGGTTCAAGGATGAGCTCGATGCAATTCTTGCCACCGCGAATCCCGACCGTCGAACGCTGCTGTTTTCCGCGACGATGCCGCCGGAGGTGGCCAGGATTGCGGCCACGTACATGAACGACCCCCATGAGATCGTCGCCGGTAACCGGAACCAGAGCGTGGGTACCGTCACCCACTATTACTACCGCGTCCACGCCCACGATAAGTACGAGGCGCTCAAACGGCTCATCGATGTCAAATCCGGTATGTACGCCATTATCTTCTGCCGTACCCGGGAAACGGTGAAGGACGTGACAGCACGACTCTCGCGGGACGGCTACACCTCCGATGCGCTGCACGGAGAACTGGCCCAAGGCCAGCGCGACACGGTTATGGCTCGGTTTCGAGAAGGAAATCCGTCTCTGCTGGTCGCCACCGATGTCGCAGCGCGGGGCCTGGATGTGGACAACCTGACCCACGTCATCCACTACGACCTTCCCGATGAGGTTGCCTCCTACACGCACCGCAGCGGACGGACCGGCCGAGCGGGCAGAAGTGGGGCGTCCTTGGCGCTCGTACACATGCGCGAGGGCCACCGAATCGCACACATCGAACGGGCCATCGGACGGAAAATGGAGGAGGCCCGGATCCCCCGGGGGCGCGATATCTGCGAGGCCCGCCTCATGGACCTTCTCTCGCGAGTGAAGGAAATCGAGGTGAACGAAGAAGCGGTTGGACCGTACCTACAAGCGGTTCGGGACTCTCTTGCCGATTTTGACCGGGAGGAGCTACTGCAGCGTTTCATCTCGGTGGAGTTCAATCGTTTTCTCGAACAGTATGCCGGCGCCACGGACCTTAATCCCACCGTCAGCAACACGCGACCAAAACGGATGCCGACGGAATCGATGGTCTGCTTCCGCCTGAACATCGGCCGCCGCCAGTCAGTGCTCCCGCCGCAGATTATCGGGCTGATTAACAAGGCCACCGACTCCGGCAATATCAGCATTGGCCGGATCACAATCGACAGTGAGTCCTGCGAGGTACAGGTCGATGGCGCGATGGCCCGGAGGGTTGAAAGTGCCCTAAACGGATACTCCTACCAGGGCAGGAAGATCCGGGTCGAACGTGTCACCACCCAACGCCCCCAAACCGGAAAGCGGCAAGGGCCTCGGCACCCGGGGGGGAAGGGGCGTAAGGGGCGGAAGGGGAAGGCTGGCCGCAATACATAGGAGGGTGCAGAAGCACCGTGGTAGGGTAGGTGGAAGGAGGGTAACGGTATGCGGTACGTAGCACTGTTACGGGGAATCAACGTAGGCGGGAACAACAAGGTTCCCATGGCGGCGTTGCGGCAGCTCCTGCGGGAGTCGGGTTTCACGGGGGTGGAAAGCTACATCGCCTCCGGTAACGTCCTCCTCTCGTCGAGTCTGGCTGGCCCCCCTGAGGTGGCCGCACAGTTCGAAAATCTGTTGTGGGAAAGCTTCGCAGTGACCACTCGTGTGCTCGCAATCCCGCAGGACCGGTTTCTATCGATTGCGTCAGCCGTGCCATCAGAATGGGCCAACGATGGCGAACAGAAGTCGGACGTTCTCTTCCTCTTTCCCGAAGACGACACACCGGAAATCCTCACCTCCTTGGCACCGCGGGCAGAGA
>JAWOCO010000027.1:0-4506 GCA_046483765.1 Alkalispirochaeta sp.
GGACAGGATCCCAGGTCGGTCGTGGCGCAGAGACGAATCAAACTCGTCGGGGAAGCGATACCCCGGCCCACCGCGGCCCGTTCCTTGCGGATCGCCGCCTTGGATCATGAAATCATCGATGACGCGGTGAAAGGTAAGACCGTCGTAGAAGCGCTGCGCGTCATCGCGGTTGTGATCGATCGTGCCTTCCGCAAGCCCCACGAAGTTGATCACCGTCATCGGTGCCTTTTGGTATTCCAGTTGTAGCAGAATCGAGCTGGCGCCTTCCACCGTGCGGTTGGTCTCGATGCGGGCGTACAATCCGGGGTCCAGGTCCGCGGTACTCGATTGCGCCGCCACGGTCAACGCCGGTAGTACCGCGAGGGCGATCACCAGAACGCCAGAGATCAGAGTGCGAACTTTCATACTGTGTCCTCCTGCGCCGGGATAACCCGCAGCCGGATAATCCCCTCAATGGCGCGAATCTTTTCGGCCACCGCTGAATCCACGGTGCTGTCGATATCGATAATGTTGTAGGCCAGGTCCCCCTGGTGGCGATTGATCATATCTGAGATGTTGAGCCCCGCCTCCGCCAGCAGGGTGGTCACCTGACCAACCATATTGGGAACGTTGCGGTTCACAAAGACGATGCGATCGCCGCCGTTGCCGTCCATCGTACAGTTCGGAACGTTAACCCCGTTGCGAACGTTGCCCTTCTCCAGGTAGTCGGCGAGCTGCCGTGCCGCCATGACCGCGGAGTTAGTCTCCGCTTCCGGCGTCGAGGCGCCCAGGTGGGGAATCGTAATCACCCCGTCCACGCCGACCAGCTCTCCCTCGGGAAAATCGGTAACGTAGTAGCTCACCGTGCCGCCGGCGATCGCGCTGAGGATCGCGGCGTTGTCCACCAGGCCTCCCCGGGCGAAGTTAAGTATCCGGATTCCCGGTTTTGCCCGCTTCAGCAACTCCGTACTGATCAGGCCGCGGGTGGCATCGTTCAGCGGAGCATGCAGTGTGACGTAATCGACTTCGGCCATGAGTGCTTCGAGGCTACCGGCGCGCCGGACAGAGCGCGAAAGGCCCCAGGCGTTCTCCACCGAGAGGTAGGGATCGTAGCCCACCACTTCCATTTCCAGCGCTTCACCGATGTTGGCGACCATGACACCGATAGCTCCCAGGCCGATGACGCCAAGTTTCTTACCGGCCACTTCTGGTCCGGCGAAGGCGCTTTTCCCCGATTCCACTTCTTTGGCCACGTCGGTGGCGGCGGGATCCAGCTGCTGCGTCCAGATATATCCGTCGATGATCTTGCGACTGGAGAGCATCAGCCCGGCAACCACCAACTCTTTCACGCTGTTGGCGTTAGACCCGGGGGTGTTAAATACCACGATACCCGCATCCGTACAGCGTTCTACGGGGACGTTGTTCACCCCGGCTCCGGCCCGGGCGATCGCTTTCAAGGAGGCACCCAATTCGATATCGTGCAGCTTCGCGCTGCGTACGAGAATCGCGTCGGGATCTTCAACATCGGGACTCACCTGGTGGCCCCGGTTTTCCAGGATCGCAAGCCCTTCCGGGGCGATCTTATTGTAGGTGCGGATGCGTGCCATGACGGAGGAAGGCTACACGTTACCCCCCTCAGTTTCAACTGACCGAATTTTCTACTATACTCCGACGCCATGCAGTTTTCGCGATTCGGAACTACTCTCGGTGGCCCCACGGGAATTATGGATCTCATGGACGACATGGGCCGCGCTCTGGCGGGCTCCGAGAAGAAGTACATGCTGGGCGGGGGAAATCCCGCGCACATCCCTGAAGTTGAGGCGCTGTGGCGTGAGCGCTTGCAGGAACTCCTCGATCAAGAGGGGGCCGTGGAGCGCATGCTGGGCAACTACGACTCTCCCCAGGGGCAACCGGCGTTCATCGAGGCGCTCACCGCCTTGCTCAATCGTGAGTTCAACTGGAACCTGACTCCTGCCAACGTGGCGATTACCAATGGAAGCCAGACGGCGTTCTTCATTCTCTTGAATATGCTCAGTGGTGCTCCTGATTCCGGTCCCACGGCTCGCGCGGGTGGGCGCATCCTGTTTCCGTTGATGCCGGAGTACATCGGGTATGCCGACCAGGGGTTGGATCCTGAGGCGTTTGTGGCGTGTCGTCCCAAGATCGAACGGATCGATGACCACACGCACAAGTACCACATCGACTTCGAGGCGGTGGAGGCGCGCCTGGATTCCGCGGGCAGCGGTACGGAAGCGCCGATCGCCGCAATCTGTGTTTCTCGGCCCACCAATCCCTCCGGGAACGTCCTCACCGACGAGGAGCTCCATCGACTGGATCGGCTGGCCCGGCGCCATGAGATCCCCCTGATTATCGACAACGCTTACGGCATGCCCTTTCCCCATATCGTCTTCGATGAGGTGGTAGCGGGACCGGCGCAACCGATGTGGAATGAGAACATTATCCTCGGCATGAGCTTGTCAAAAATTGGCCTGCCCGGCACGCGCACCGGGATTATCATCGGCTCCCAGGAGATTGTGTCGGCGTTGAGTCGCGCCAACGCGGTGCTCAGTCTGGCCAATACGACGGTGGGACAGGTGCTGGTGGAGCCCCTCCTGCGGGATGGGCGCATCCTCGAATTATCCCGGTCCGTAATTCAGCCGTTCTATCGCGAGCGAGCTGAACAGGGGCGGCGCTGGATTTCGGATGCCTTTCATGGCGAGGTGCCGTACTCGCTGCACCGCACCGAGGGGGCGCTCTTTCTGTGGTTGTGGCTTCCGGAATTACCGATCACCAGCCGCGAACTGTACGAGCGGTTGAAGCAGCGCAACGTGATCGTCGTGCCCGGAGAGTACTTTTTCTTTGGCGATCCGGAGATCCATCGGTGGAGTCACGCGCACCAGTGTTTGCGGATCAACTACGGTCAGGAACCAGCGGACACGCGGATCGGTCTCGAGATCATCGCCGACGAGGTTAACTCCCTGTGGCGGTAACGGATCGGGAGCAGCGCTCCTGGGGAATTGCTGCCCTCATTATCGGTCTGGCATCGGCCTACGTCGTGTATGGACTGTGGGAAAGCGGCTTTGCCGGTGCTGATCCCACCGAGCGCGACCGAATTCTGGTTCTGGTTGGTGTTGCGGGTGCGGTGGCGACCGCCTGGTTCGGCCACGCCTCCTATCCACGGGTGCATAACTTCAAGATCTATGCCTTAGGTATCGGGGGAGCGGCGGTGTCGGTAATCGCCGTAATCCTGGTGTTTGGCCTTCCGCTGCTGTTTGACCTCACCGGCACGGCGATCTTTCCGGCGGCGGTGTTTCTGGGGTATACCTCGGTGCTCTTCGTGCTGCTGGTTACCGTAACCGCTCCGGAGTACCTGGGGTACCACACCACGGTGAGACTGACCCTGGCGATGGTGGGGATCATCGCTGCCGCCTTTGCAGTGGGGTTGCTGGTCCCGGCGGCGCGGGTGGCGCTGGCGGAACAGTTGTTCATGCTGCGGGACCTGCGCTCCACGGTGTTCTGGGTGTTTAGTGCTGTGGCGGCGGCGGTGCTCCTGCTATCGCTCTTCACTGAGGCGCACAGCTTCGGATTAGGAGGTATTCACGCGGGCTCCGTGCTGCTTCTGGCAGTAGGGTGGTTGCCATCCAACGCGGACCTGTTGCTCCAGGGGATGGTGCTGGCGTGGTTGCCGGTGGTCATCGCGATGGGAACGCTTTTTCATTGGTTCCAGCGCCTGGAGAACCGCGCCTCCTACGATCCCCTGCTGCGCATCTACAACCGCGGATGGTGTGATGAGGTCCTTGCTGATCAGAGCCGCCTCGACACGCGTCCTCCCCTGGGAGTGGGCCTGATCGATCTAGACCATTTCAAGACGATTAACGATACCCATGGGCACGATATGGGAGATGCAGTTCTTCAGGAGATCGCCCAACGAATCCGTCTTCAGGTAGTGCCCCGAGGAAGCGTGGCGCGGTATGGCGGCGAGGAGCTGATCGTCTTTGTTCCCCATGGAGATGAGGATGAGCTCCGCGAACTGATGGAGGCGGTGCGCACCGCCGTGGAATCTTCGCCGGTAAAACACCGCAAGACCACCGTAAACGTCACGTGTAGTATTGGATTCGCGATTCGGACCGAACGGGATCAGCCGCTGTCGGAAGTGCTCAAAGCGGCCGATCGGGCGGTGTATTCCGCCAAGGATCATGGCCGCAACCAGGTTCGTCTCGGCCGGTTGCGGCGTACGTCCTGAGTTGGAGATTACGCGGTACTGTGCTGCTCGCGAAACTTTTCCACCTCCCAGCCTCTCACAAACGCAATCTGGCCCTCCGGCATGAACTGTGACCCTCCGAAGTTCTCCGCGTAGGCGGCGATCTGGAGCGCATTGCGAAAGAGGAGGCGGGCGATCTCCGTTTTTCGTTCGGTTGGGGTCACGGCCACTGCGGTTCCTCCACGAATAACGACAATCTTGGGTTCGGCGTCTTCGTCGTGGCAGTAATCATGAATCGCGTGGAGCACTTCCGCCTGGAGCACCTG
>JAWOCO010000057.1:0-6152 GCA_046483765.1 Alkalispirochaeta sp.
GAACCCACTCTTGGCTCTCGGGGTACGCCGCTACCGCCCGCTGCCAGAGCTGATCCGTTGCCGACACGGATGAGACACCGACTAGGCCCAACCCTATGAGAACGGCGGCGAATCCCGCCGCGGTTATTCCTCGCATCTGCTGGACTCCTTCGCTGAGCACTAACATAGTGCACCAAAGCACACTCCGTCACTCCAGCGAAGGTGACCACGGCGAGAAAATGGTGGGCTACGCCTTCTGACGAGCGCTGATATTGTTAACGAGTACCGCCGCCAGGATCAAAACGCCGCGCACCACGTACTGCCAGTATTGACTGATATTGAGCAGGGTCATGCCGTTTATGATTACTCCGAGAAAGACGACGCCGATAAATGTACCCCATATTCGTCCGGCTCCACCAAAGAGGCTGGTGCCACCGATTATGACCGCCGAGATCACCTGCAGCTCCCAGCCTTCCGCCACGGTAGGCGTACCGGACATGATCTGGGCGGAAACCATGATCCCACTGAGGGCCGCTAAGGCACCGGTAATACCGATAACCATGTGCTTCACGAAGCGAACGTTAATTCCATTGAGCCGCGCAGCTTCCTCGTTGCCGCCAACGGCATAGACCGCACGCCCAAAAGTGGTCTGGGTCATGAGAAACTGAATGACGAAAAAGACAACTAAAAAGACGATGGCGGGAAAGGGAATTCCCAGGACGTAGCCGCCGCCAAAGAAGTTGTACCACTGCGGAAACGAACTGATCGGAAAACCGCCGGTCATGAGATTCGCAATTCCCGAGAGGATCGTCATTAACGCCAGGGTGGTGATGAAGCTGGGTACGTTAAACCGGGTCCGCACCAGGGCCGTAAAGTTTCCGATGCCAAACCCCGCAATCAGCGTTACGATCAGCGCTATCGTGACCGCCACTCCCAAGGGAAGTCCAAAATTGCTCAGGTCTCGCACCAGCAGTGCCGCGAGACATCCGGCAAACGCCACCGCCGAACCGACACTGAGATCGATCTCTCCGGAAATGATAATCATCGTCATGCCGAAGGCGATCACCCCCTGCATCGCGACGTTCCGCATGATGTTCAAGATATTTCTGGTAGAAAAGAACCCCGGAGCACTGATCGCAAGGATCACGCACATCGCCAGGAGTACCAGTTCCAGGATGCTCTGCCCGGATAGAGTACCCCGTTTCTTCATTATGTTGCTCAACACCTTGCTAATCCTCCATGCATCGTGCGTATAGCTCAGCCAACGTGATCTCTTCCGGGTGGACCTCTTCGGAGATCGTACCGTTTCGCATAATCAGAATGCGGTGACACACCTCGAGGAGTTCTTCCAACTCGGTAGAAACAAAAATCGAACTGATTCCGTCGGCACTAAGGTCCCAAATGATCCGAAAGATATGTTGTTTCGCCGCCACATCTATCCCCCGGGAGGGCTCGTCAAAGAAAAGCACCTTGGGGTCATCGTTCAACCAGTTGCCAATCACTACTTTTTGCTGGTTGCCGCCACTGAGACTCGACACCAGCGCATCCGGAGAGGAGAGACTGATCTCGAGGCGATCCACCTGGCGGTCCACCGCCTCCCGTTCCTTTGTCTTATTGCGGACGCCGGTGGGCGAGATTCGCTTAACGGCGGCCAGAGTCAGATTCTCGTGCACAGTATGGTTCTGAATGAGACCGGCATCTTTGCGGTTCTCCGGAGTTAGTCCTAAACCTTCCGCCTTCATCCATCGGAGAGAAGGACGTCCCCCGGAATACGCTCCGAAACTGATCGTCCCGCCATCCAAAGGATCCGCACCGTAGATCGAGCGGAGAAGCTCCGTTCTTCCGGATCCCAGCATTCCCGCTATTCCGAGGATCTCACCCCGGTTTAAGACAAAACTGACATCTTTGAACCATCCCCGTCGGTGCAGATCTTTCACGGATAGCACCGGTTCAGCGCTGGGTTCGGTATAGGGTCGTCCCGAGGTAACGACCTCTCCGAACATCATGTCCACGATCCGCTCCGTGTTTGCCTCCTCAATGTCCAAGCTTCCCACCAATTTGCCGTCCCGCAGCACGGTGACGGTGTCGGCGATCTGGTACAGCTCTTGCAGTCGGTGAGAGATGTAGATGATCGTCACTCCCTGATCTCGCAGGCGGCGCACGATCTCAAACAGGCTCTTCACCTCGTGCTGCGCAAGGGCACTGGTGGGTTCGTCGAGAATGAGAACTTTCGGATTAAAGGACATCGCCTTGGCGATCTCGACCACCTGCTGCTGGCCGACACTGAGCGTTCTCACCGGCACGTAGGTAGGCAGGGACACTCCCATCATTGCCAATGACTTCTGAGCGTTCTCGCTTAGTGTCTGCCAATCGACCCGCTTAATGACACCGCCCTTGGTGGGCAGTCTCCCGGCGGCGATGTTCTCCGCCAGGGAGAGCTCCGGAATGAGACTGAGCTCCTGGTACACCGTGGCGATCCCCTTTTCCAGAGCGTCAACGGGGGACTGGATCTCCAGCGGGGCTCCATCAAAGAACAGCTCCCCCCGGGTCGGTTTCACCGCACCGGAGAGAATCTTAATGGTGGTGCTCTTCCCGGATCCATTCTTCCCGACCAGCGCATGAACCTTCCCGCCGGTAAACCCCGCGGAAAAATTGTCCAGTGCAACCGTTCCGGGGTATTCTTTACGAATACCCCGGAACTCAAGTACAAAACTCATCTGATATCGCTCGCTCAGCGGTTGATGATGTCGGCGAGCCACGTTCTGAACTCACGGACTTCATCAGGACTGTCCCGCGTCAGCAAGATACCGGGAACCACAACTTCTTTTTCTACGTCTTCTCCCTGGAGGGCCGCCATAGATACTTCTACGCTCTGATATCCGATTTCATACGGCTGCTGACCGGTAGTTGCTTGCAGCACGTCATCGTCGGCCAACAGAAAGTCCGCAAGCTGTTCACTGGCATCAATGCCGAAAACGGCGATATCACCCTGACCACCGGCGTTTCGCACACCCTGCACGGCCCCCACCGTTCCGCCTTCGTTGGCAGCATAGATCACGTCCAAGTCCGAATTCGCGGTGATGATATCCTCGGAAACGGCAACTGCGTCCTCGGCGAGCCACGCATCCTGCTTGGCTACGATTTCTACGCCGTCCAGGTCCTCGATCTGGCTCAAAAAGCCGTCCACCCGGGCACCGCTCTGCTCCGGTACCAGCGAGTCGAACGCCAGGATCGCTACCTGAGCTTCGCCACCCAGTTCGTTCTGAATGTATTCGCGGGCCACTCGTCCGGTAGATTCACCCAGCTGGAACTGGCTGGATTCAACTGCCGCTACCGGAAAGTCAGCGTCAATGCGTGTATTCCAGGTTACCACCTGAATGCCCTCATCGTGAGCATCCCGGAGCGCCTGGACCGATGCGGTCGAACTCAAGGGAGTAATCATGATGCCGTCGACCCCACTGGAGATGTAGTTATTGACCATCTCGATTTCCTGGGCCGGACTGTTATCACTGTTGCCCAGCAGCAGATCAGCACCCAACTCATCGGCTGCATCCTGCATGCCGAACTGCACAATTCTCATGAACTGATCGTTTTGGAACACAATTCCCGCCAAGCGCACCGTGTCATCTTCCGCCTGTCCGGAAGCAAACACTCCCCCTGCTACGATTGCCAAAACCAACAGTAACGTCACTACTCGTCTCATCGAATCCTCCTCTGTGGAAACTTATGCGACTAAATAAGCAAAACGCAGGCCAGGCATGACCACGCCGTTAAAGATCGTAATAACTACCTATGGCAGAGGAGCTTAGAGCTGAACCACCGGAGGCATCCACCACATTCAAGGCGCGGCACAACCCGCTCCCGTGGATACCGGACGACGCACTCCTGGATACCTGACTACCCAGGCACGTGGCCCTGATCGATTCCAAACCGATCGATTTTCCGCTGGAGCGTCTTGCGGGTGACCCCGAGGATCCGGGCAGCCTCCGACTTGTTGCCGCCGCTCTGCCGCAGGGCGGATAGTACCAATCGCCGGCCCACTTCCTCGGTAGCGGCTGACATCTGCAGATGATACTCGCCCGGCTCTCCCAGCTCCTCATCGATACCCGGGTCTCGGCGCGAGGGGGCGTATCCGGCCGGGGGCAATCCAAACACCTCCAGCCGCTGCGAGCGACTGAGAAGCACCGATTGGCTCAGCACGTTCTTCACCTCCCGGACGTTTCCCGGCCAGGAATAGTTGAGTAGCGCCGCCATCGCCTCTTCGGGAATATCGCCAACGGGGTTGCCATAATCCTGACTGAAGCGCTGAACGAACAAGTGGATCAACCGGTGAAGATCCTCTTTCCGGTCTCGCAGGGGCGGAATATGCATGCGCACCACGTGAATCCGGTAATACAGGTCCTCCCGAAACGCGCCCTCCGCGACCAGCGCTGCTAAATCTTGGTTAGTGGCCGCCACGATGCGCGCGTTCACCTGTACAGGATCGCTGCCGCCGAGCCGCAGGAACTCACGAGTTTCAAGGACGCGCAGCAGCTTCGCCTGCGCATCGGGTGCCATGTCTCCAACCTCATCCAGAAAGAGGGTTCCCCCGTGGGCCCGCTCAAAACACCCCTTTTTTCGTCCATCGGCTCCGGTGAACGCCCCCTTCTCATGACCGAACAACTCACTCAGGAGGAGGGTCTCAGAAAACGCCGCACAGTTGACCGCCACGAACGGTCCGGCACGGCGGTTACTCTCGTGGTGGATGTGGCGGGCCAGGAGTTCCTTGCCAACCCCACTTTCCCCAGTGAGCAGTACCGAAATGTCCTGGTCCTTGATTCGATCAGCCATTTCCAAGAGATCGCGCATCTCCGGACTCTCGGCTACCAGGCAGGCGGTGCCCGCGCCCCCGGATGATCCGTCGCTGCCTGCGGTGTCGCTGCCACAACGCGCTTCATGGCGCTTGACCTCGAGCCGACTCGCCACTTTGTTCATGATGCGCGCATTGTCCACCGGTTTCACGATATAGTCCTGTGCCCCGCACTTCATGGCATCCACCGCACTCTCAATCGTTCCGTAACCGGTAATCATCAAGACCGGAAGGTCCGGGTCGATTTGGCGCACCCTCCGTAGGACCTCATGCCCATCCATGTCACCGGCAAGGCGGACGTCCAGTAAGAGCGCGTCCAGGTGGCGTTCCCCGGCGTGCTTCAACACCGCCTCACCGGTAGCGCATTCTACGACCTCGTACCCTCCACGGGTAAACAAGCGTCGCAATCCGAACCGAATACCTTCCTCATCATCCGCTACGCACACAACCGGTCTAAAGGACTCAGCCACGCTCATGGTGCATCTCTCCATTCAGGAATCGTAATTTTCACTATGGTCCCCTCTCCATGAGTGGACCGGATAGAACAGGAACCGTTGCGTCGGGTAAGCAGCCCGTACACGACAGACAACCCCAACCCGGAACCGTCTCCCTTAGTGGTAAAAAAAGGGTCGAAGATTCGGTGCTGGTGCTCCTCCGGTATTCCGCTGCCGTTATCCTCTACCTCCAGAATCAGGACATCCCGCTCACGGGTCGTAGTTACCCGAACAACCCCGCCTTCTCCGTCGGCAGTGATCGCATGGACCGCATTGGTAACCAGGTTCAGCAGGATTTGACGGACTTCATCGCCGGGCATCCGGGCTGCCGGGAGATCCGGAGCCAGATCTGTAACGACGCGCAGATTCCCACTTTCCGGGAACGCGTAGCCCACCGTGGCCAGCACCAGCCGAACCTCCTCGTTGAGGTCCGCCCAGGCATGGGCCTCACTCCGGTTTCCGGAGAACTTCAGAAGCCGCCCTACGATATCCCGAATGCGCCGCGTCTCCTGTTGGATGTAATCGATCGCTTGTTTTTGTTCGGGATCATCGATTTCCGAAGCGATGTTCTGCACGTTTGTGGTGATCGACGACAGGGGGTTATTGATTTCGTGGGCGACCCCGGCGGTAAGGATCGAAAGCGATGACAGCTTTTCCGCGCGAACCATCCGCTCCTCTAACGAAACCCGCTCGGTGACGTCATCCACGATGAGGAGGCACCCCTCTATCACCGGGCGGCTCTTCGTGAGCGTTCCACGCAGCGGAAATCCGGAAACTTCATAGACCTGATCCCGCGTCCGCCGCGCCGTACCGAACACCTGCGCGCCATC
>JAWOCO010000248.1:0-5318 GCA_046483765.1 Alkalispirochaeta sp.
CTCGATGATCTCCGCCCGTCCGCTGACGCAGCCCCCGGAGGCACCGCCCAGCGCCTTACCAAAGGTGGTGGTGATAATGTCGATTTTGCCGGTGAGCCCAAAGTACTCCGCCGTTCCCCGTCCCCGTTCGCCCAGGTAGCCGGTGGCGTGGCAGTCATCCACCATGACCAGTGCCTCAAACTCCTCCGCCAGTTCCACGATAGCCGGTAAGGGCGCGATGTCCCCGTCCATGGAAAAGACGCCGTCCGTGGCGATCACGATATGGCGAACTCCCGCCTCCCGCGCGGCGGACAACTGCTCCCGGAGGCTCGCCATATCCGCGTGGCGGTAGCGGTAGCGGGCGGCCTTGCAGAGGCGAACCCCATCGATGATTGAGGCGTGGTTCAGCTCATCGGAAACGATCGCATCCTCCGCGCCCAAGAGCGGCTCAAACACCCCCCCGTTGGCGTCAAAGGCGGCGGCGTAGAGAATCGTATCATCGGTGCCGAGGAACGTGCTCAACCGCGCCTCCAGAGTGCGATGCAGCTCGCTGGTGCCGCAGATGAAGCGCACCGAGGCGTAGCCGAAGCCCCAGCGGTCTACGGCGTCCTTGGCAGCACTGCGAAGTTCGGGATGGGAGGCGAGGCCCAGGTAGTTATTGGCACAGAAATTAATAACCTGCCGGCTCTCACCGTCGCCACCGTGCGGATCGTGGACGGTGATCTCCGCATCCTGCGGCGAGGTCAGTATTCGCTCGTGCTTATAGAGCCCCTGCTCTTCCAGCTCCTGCAGCGTTCGCTTCAGGTCATTCTGAATCGATCCATACATAGGTGGCATCCTCCAGCCGTTGTGACAATGTGCTCAACATATCCCGCGTCATGCGGTCCAAATCGTACCGCGGCTCCCAGCCCCACTCAACCCGGGCGGCGTAATCTTCCAGGTTGTTGGGCCAGGAATTGGCGATCGCCTGGCGCACCGGATCCACATTGTAGTCGATTTCAAACGCCGGCAGGTACCGCCGAATGTAGGCGGCCAGATCCTCCGGACAGAAACTCATGGCGGTCACGTTAAAGGCGTTGCGATGGCGCAGGCTCCCGGAGTCCGCATCCATCAGGCTGATGGCGGCGTGGACCGCATCGGGCATATACATCATATCCAGGTAGGTATCACCCTTGAGAAAACTGGTGTAGCGCCCGTGGCGCACCGCTTCGTAGAAAATATCCACCGCGTAGTCGGTGGTTCCCCCACCGGGAAGGGTTCGATTGGAAATCAGGCCGGGATACCGCAGGCCCCGGGCGTCTACCCCGTACTTGTGGAAGTAGTAATCACACAGTAGTTCACCGGCAACCTTGGTAATCCCGTACATCGAAGTGGGACGCTGTAGGGTATCCTGCGGGGTCCAGTCCTTGGGGGTGGAGGGGCCAAAGGAGCCGATCGAGCTGGGGGTGAACACGGCGCAGCCCTCGGCGCGCGCCACCTCCAGCACAGTCATGAGGCCGTTCATGTTGAGGTCCCACGCCTCCTGCGGTCGGGCCTCGGCCGTGGCGGAGAGTAACGCCGCCAGGTGGTACACCGTATCAATCCGGTGGGACCGGATGAGCTCTGTAAGGTGGACGCCGTCCCGGGCATCCAGCTGGTAGAACGGGCCGGAGGAGGTGGCGCCGGTGGGATCTGCCGCGCCGCCGGCGCTTTCCACCCCGTCGCTGGGTCCCGCTGCCGCGCCGCCGCTCCCGGCACTCCCGGCGCTACTCGCAGGTTGCGGGCGGATGTCGGTGCACACCACTTCGTCCGCGCCGTAGTCGGTACGCAGCGTTTCCGCAATCTCGCTTCCCAGTTGGCCCAAGGCCCCGGTGATCAGTATCCGTTTCATTGCGACTCCCCATGCGGTATACTGGTGTTTGACAGTGATACCCGCTCGTCGTACACTATATTAAACTTCATGTTCAGTATAGTGTATTACTGGCGGCGGCAGCTGTCAAAAATGAATCGTCACACGCGGAGATAATGCATGGATACCTCACAGACGCCACCTCTCATTGGAGCCAATATCAAACGCCTACGCCGGGAAAACGGGCTTACGCTGGATGTTCTGGCGGAGCGCAGTGGTGTTTCCAAGGCGATGCTCTCTCAGATTGAGGCGGAAAAGGTGAACCCCACGGTGGCCACGGTGTGGAAGATCTCTCAGGGTCTCAACGTGGAAATCAACGGCCTCCTGGAAGGCAGTGAGGGCCCGGTGAGAAAGTTCCATCTTACCCGCCGCGACAGCATTACCGTCCTGGATACCGATGAGGATGGGCTGCACATTCGGGTGCTCACCCCGATTCAGTTAGTGGAAGACCTGGAAATGTACTTACTCACCTTCTCACCAAAGGGAGCGCTCCGGTCCGGACCGCATTTTCCGCATACCGAGGAGTTCCTCACGGTGATCAGCGGTGCAATTCGTGTCCGCGCCGGTGACCGCGACGCCACGCTGGAGCAAGGTGACTTCATCCGCTACCAGTGTGACGTAGACCACGATATCGAGAATGTGGGCCCCGGCGAGGCGGTGGTGCACATGGTGGTCCGTTTCCACAAGCGGTCCCTGGGACAGTAGGAGACGGGCACCGCGGCATAGCCCTTACGAGCTGAGCAGCGCCGCCCGCCGGCGCCCGCGCTCCCGGGTGTCACCGATGATGAGTACGATCAGCTGTGCCACGTTGGCGCTGGCAAAGGCGATCGCCGCCACACTGGTACCGGCGATCTCCGTCACGCGCGGCAGTAACATTACCAGGGTCACCAGCGTCACGGTATTGGCCGCCACCGAGAGCCCCAGCAGATCGGTCCGATCCCGGGAGACCAGAATTCCACTGAAGTATGACCGTCCCGTCACTAAGAACGGCATCAGCACCAGGATCATCATCGCCGGTCGCGCCAACTCAATCAGCTCCGGTCCCAGACCAGCCACGTGGTCAAACCACAGTGCCGAACCGCCGGTGTAGCCCAGAATAAAGAAGAGTATCGTCAGGACCCCGCCTAACAGCAGCCCGAAGCGCCGCAGTACCTCCTCATTCTCCCGGGCCTCCCCCATCTTGGCCACCACCGCCTCCTGATAGGAGAGTGCGATCGAGGTAAACAAAAAGAGCAAGCTTTGCACCACCGGCCACGCCGCCAGGGACAGAAACGGTTGTACCGAGCGACTGATCCCGAACGCAAGTATCGGCCGTGACACCAGCGTCATTACCGAGGTGAGCGAGAGCGGAATATAGAACGCCACCAGCTCCCGCGGCGGCTTCACCACATCCTGCGGCCCCTGCGAGAGGTCATGAAACACCTCTTTTCGGAAATACCACCACGCCGCCGCGGCCCCCACCACGATGCCCAGCATCAACGAGTAGGCCCCCACCACGTGCCCTGGGAGGGCCGTTTCCGGTGCTACGCGGTGCCACACCAGCCCCGAGGCGAGCCCCCCGATCGTGGCAATTAGGCGAATAATCATCGTCCGGGCAACGAGCTTTGTCTTGCCGGCTCTGATCAGGGCCCCCTGCCATAACCGTCGATATCCCACCATCGCCGCAAAGGGAATCAGAATGGTAAACACCGTCTGCGCCGGACCCCGCACATCGGCGGGTACCCCGAGCACGGAACCGGTGATCCAGGTAAACACGACTCCCCGACTGGCCACTACATGTAGCAGCGTCAGTCCCACCGCCCAGACGTGCATAAAGCGAATCATGGAGCGGTACGACCGTTTTCCCAGAACTAATGCGGTCGCCGCCGAGAGCATTTGAATAATCGGGCTTTCAATTACCAGCGCCAGTCCAAAGGCAACCTCAAACGCCGCCAGATGCACCGCGGCGTTGGGCAGCCGGGCGATAATCCCGTTGAGTGAAGGCTGCTCGATGCCCATGATGATCCACATCACCGCCAGCGGCAGCCAAAAGGCAAAGAGGATCTTGAGAGTGATCGTGGGCTGCCCCGGGGACAGCGAGGCGCCCTCAGAGCTCATCGTCGAACCACAGACCTCGGGAAACCATGTAGTAGCGGCCGGAGAAGTTCCACAAGGTGAACCCCGACGCGCCCGCCTCCAGGCTGCCCCGGATCTGGTGTTTCAGGTAGTCGGTGTAACGCGGCTCCTCAAACTGCAGCTCGCCGCCGATGAGAAAGGACTGAATGTAGGGCCGGATGAGCACACTGTCACCGGTAATCCGGCGTCCCCGCGCCACCCCCTCGCGATAGAGCGTTTCCGACCATTCCAGGTACGGAATATCGGGCAAAAAGGCCCGCGGAAAGTGCGAGGGATAGAGCATGGGAGAAATCACATCCACGTGACGGGCAAGCCGGGCGATATCCTGGCCCAGGTAGCTCATGCGGTACCAGCCGTTAAAACCGAACACATCGATACTGATCGGCAGGGAGATCTCCTCCCGGGCGCGGGCAAGAAATCCCGACAGCGCCTCTTCCCGGTCGTCCCGAAAGGGGTCGTTCTCCGCCATGGCGGGGCTCTCCTCCCGGAAGCGGTACTCGATGTCCCGCGTGCGTCCATCGGCGGGAGTGCGGATATAGTCAAACTGGATCTCATCCACGCCGAGTTCCTGCAACTCCCGAGCGATGGCGATGTTGTACTCCCAAACATCCTCCGAAAAGGGATCTACCCAGTGCTCCACCTGGCGCGTGCGCTCCTCACCGGTATCATCGTCCGTCTCGGTGCGGAAGACGCCCCACGGCGCGTTGCGTCGGCTATCCCACAGGGCGTAGCGGTTGCCGTCGTACCCAAAGAGCTCGCGATCCTTGAACACCACGATCCGAGCGATGAGATACAGGTCGTTATCATGGACCGTATCGATCACCCGCTGCGCATCGAAGTATCCCCGTACTGAACCCACCTGCCGGTGCAGCTCCAGCTGGGAATCGTAAGAAATTCGACCGAAATCGTCTTTGAAATCGATGACCACCGCCGTCATGCCCTGCTCCGCGGCGAACGCCATGTGGCCGTCCAGGCGTTCCGGGTCTACCTGCCACGGGGAGAGATAGAACGACACGTGGTCTGAGGCGAGCTCCCGTCGCTGTCGACGGGCGGCATCCTCATCGGGGAACTCCACCAGCGGCGCCCGCTCGGCACCGGCCAGCGCCGTCACCCCTCGGGCAGTAGGGATCTCCAGAACCGCTCCGGTCCGGCGATCCACGGCGATAATCTCCCCGGTCTGTGCCAGCTCCAGCCACAGCAGCGCCGGGTCTTCCGGATCGTACGCCGCGGCGGCGAGATCCTCATAGAAGCCGTTTCCCCGATAGATCGCGCGTCCCGCGGGACTGTCCCCCAGGTCGGTCCAGGACTCACCACCGTCGGAACTCTCGTAGATGCC